>CAMDML010000071.1 GCA_945902215.1 Klebsiella pneumoniae
GTCGAGCTTCTTCAGCAGCTCGCCAATCTGCGGCCCGCCACCGTGCACGACAATCGGGTGCATACCGACGAGCTTCATCAGCACGATATCGCGCGCGAAACTGTTCTTCAGGTTCTCGTCGATCATCGCATTGCCGCCGTATTTCACGACGATGGTCTTGCCGGTGAAGCGCTGGATATAGGGCAGCGCTTCGGTCAGCACACTCGCGATGTTCTGGGCGTTGTTGAGGTCCAGGGGCATGGCTTGGCTCTTTATACGTGTCTGGATTCGTGGCCTTCTTGGAAGCCGGAGCAATCACTCACTTGCGGCTAGAGCGGCATTATACGCTGGATTATCAGAATGAGTGCTACCACCACGCCGGGCCACGCACGGAGCCAGCGCGGCTTCCGCCTAGAAAGGCAAAGCCATGCCCGGCAGCAAGGCCGCGAGCTGGGTGCGGAACGAGTCCTGAATGGTTGTCAGGTCTTCGGCGCTATCCGCCTCAAAGCGCAGCACCAGATTGGGGGTGGTATTGGAGGCCCGGACCAGACCCCAGCCGTGGGGAAAGTCGACCCGGAGGCCGTCGAGATGGTTCAGGCTGGCGCGGTCGAAATGGAGTTCCTTCACGAGCCGTTCCATCAGGGCGAATTTGGCGCTTTCGGCCACCGGCAGAAACAGCTCAGGGGTGTTGAAGCTCTGCGGCATGCGTTCGAACAGTTCCTGGGCGGAGGCCTGATACTTGTCCATCAGTTCCAGGAAGCGGGCGGCAGCATACATACCGTCGTCGAAACCATACCAGCGGTGCTTGAAGAAGATGTGGGCGGAAAACTCGCCGCCGAGCAGCGCGTCGGTTTCCTGCAGCTTCTGTTTCACAAAGGAGTGCCCACTCTTGCAAAGAACACCACTCCCTTCGAAGGCAGAGATGACACGCGCCAGGTGGTGGCTGCTTTTCACGTCGTACACGATGCTGGCGCCCGGGTTGTCGGGCAGGATGTCCATGGCGAAGGCGAGCAGCATGTGGTCGGCATCGATGATGTTGCCATCGCCGGTAACGAGGCCCAGACGGTCGCCGTCACCGTCAAGCGCAATGCCGATGTCGGCGCCCTTTTCATAGACTAATTTCTGCAGATCATGCAGGTTTTCCGCGCGCGTTGGGTCGGGATGATGGTTGGGAAAATTGCCGTCGGGCTCGCAATAAAGCTCCAGCACGTCGCAGCCAAGCTGCCGAAACAGTTGGGGCGCGACCAATCCAGCGACGCCATTGCCGCAATCAAGCACAATCCTGAAACGCTTTTGCAGATGAATATCGCCGATGATGCGTGCGAGATAAGCAGGAACGATGTCGTGCGTGGTCCGCGTGCCTTTGCCCTTGGCCAGTTCGTTGCCGACGATGCGCTCGTATAAACGGGTAATCTGGTTGGCGGCCAGCGTGCGTTGATTGAGCACGATCTTGATGCCGTTGTAGTCGCGCGGATTGTGGCTGCCGGTGAGCATCACTCCGGAAGCGCTTTCGAGGGTATGCGTTGCAAAGTAGACCAGCGGTGTTGGCACAACACCGAGATCAATCACATTGCAGCCGCTGGCGAGAATGCCTTGCTGCAGGGCGTTGGCAAGTTCGGGACTCGACAACCGCGCATCGGCACCGGTGATCAAGGCCGTCTGTCCCTCTTCGAGCGCCTCGCTGCCGATAGCTTGGCCGATCAGCCGCACACTGTGGGCATCAAGGCCCTGCCCGACGATGCCGCGAATGTCGTAGGCACGGAAAATTCCGGGAGCAATCACGGCAGGCGCACTCATCCTTTGGTCTTCAGTCGCGCGGCGATCAGCGTGATCATCGCGCGCGCCAGTTGTTCCTTGCTGCCCCGCGGGAACGCCAATTCGCCGCCATTCCAGTAAGCGGTAACAGTGGCATCGTCCTGGCCGAAGGTGGAGCTCGCATCGTTGGCGAAGATGAGATCAAGGTTTTTTGCGGCGAGTTTGGTTTGCGCATTGGCCGCCAGATTTTCAGTTTCAGCGGCAAAGCCGGCACAGAAGGGGCGCGGTTTGCGCGCGGCCATGGCTGCCAGAATGTCAGGGTTGCGTACGAGTGGCAGCGTCAGCGCCGCTTCACTCTTCTTGATCTTTTGTGCAGCGGGTTCTGCGGGGCGGTAGTCAGACACAGCCGCTACGCCGACAAACACATCGCACGGATGCGTTTCACACGCCTGCAGCATGTCTTGCGCACTCTCCACGGCGACCAATGCCACACGTTCGGGCGGCGGCAGGCTGACAGGCCCACTGATCAGCGTGACGATAGCACCAGCTTCCACGGCCGCGCGCGCCAGTGCATATCCCATTTTTCCCGAACTGTGATTGCTGATGTAGCGTACCGGATCAATGGTTTCGCGCGTGGGCCCGGCGGTGATCGTTACCTTCATGCCGTGCAGCGCGCCACTGGCGAACAAGGCCGCGGCCTCTTTGGCAAGCTGCTCCGGTTCCGTCATGCGGCCCATGCCCACATCGCCGCAAGCTTGTGCGCCGGAGTCGGGACCGAACAGGTGTACGCCACTTTTGCGCAGTGCTACGAGATTCTGTTGGGTTTGCGCATTGCCCCACATCGCCTGGTTCATGGCCGGGGCCAGCGCGAGCGGGCCGCGCCGTGCGAGACATAAAGTCGTCAACAGATCGCTGGCTTCGCCGTTGGCAAGACGCGCAATGAAATTGGCGCTGGCAGGGGCCACCAGAATCAGGTCGGCCCAGCGTGCGAGTTCAATGTGGCCCATCGCCGCTTCCGCATCAGCATCGAGCAGGTGTGAGTGCACCTTGTTGCCAGACAGGGCCTGCAGCGTCAGCGGCGTGATGAACTCCTTGGCACCCGCCGTCATCACCACCTGCACTTCTGCGCCGGCTTTGATCAGCATGCGGCACAGCTCGGCGCTTTTGTACGCCGCGATGCCGCCGGTGATGCCGAGGAGGACGCGCTTGTTTTGCAGGCTGGACATATGCTGGTTTGGTTGTGGCTGACTGAGGGGAAGGTACAGAAAGTCGGTAAAGCCTAACAACAAGGGGGGCGGGATTCAATTTGGCTGGGGTAAACTGGGTATTCTGACCGCAGGAGCATATATTTATGAAAGGCTTGATCCGCGAAATTCTTGTCAGTCCCGCCAGCGCCGCCCCGATGCAGGGTGTGACGGAGGCGCATCTGGTCGCCGGCCGCGGTATTGATGGGGATCGCTATGCAAACGACAGCGGCACTTTTTCCCCCAAATTGAAAGGCAGGCCGGACAAGGAAGTGACGCTGATCGAAAGCGAGGAAGTCGATGCGTTCAACAAGCAGGCACTGTTCGGGTATCCCTACGCAGCGTTCCGCCGCAATCTGGTTACCAGCGGTATCCGGCTGAACGATCTGGCCGGCAAGGAATTTACTGTGGGTACGGTCCGGCTGCGCGGCATTCGCCTGTGTGAACCCTGTGCCACTCTGGCCAGGCAGTTGGGCCAGGAAGTGCTGCAGCACATGCTGCACAAATGCGGCCTGCGTGCCGAAGTGTTGCAGGGTGGCACCATCAAGCCCGGCGACAGCATTGTCTGAAAATCTCCCCCCGCTAATTTTCAAATCTCTACTAAACTGAACGCGCACAAGAGTGCGATACATGGATCAGGAAGATCCATGTGTCCGCTGGATAAAGGGTTCATGGAGGAACTATGGCGATCAGTGACTGGCCCGAGCAGGAGCGGCCGCGCGAAAAATTGCTGCACCAAGGCGCCGAAAGTCTATCGGATGCGGAGCTGCTCGCAATTTTCCTGCGCACCGGTACCGCAGGGCATTCGGCGCTCGATTTGGCGCGTGGGCTGCTGACAGCCTTTGGCGGTGTGCGGGGTGTGCTTGATGCTGGCAAGGACCAGTTCTGCGCTGAACACGGTATGGGCGACAGCAAATACGCGCAACTGCAAGCGGCCCTCGAACTCACCCGCCGTCACATGCTGGAAACGCTGCAGCGCAGCGACTGCCTGACCAGCTCTGCCCTGACCCGCGATTACATCCGCTGCCGCATGCGCGCTTACGAACGCGAGGTATTCCTGTGCCTGTTCCTCGATAACCAGCACCGCGTGATCGCGCAGGAGGAGCTGTTCTACGGCACCATAGACGGCTCGATGGTGCATCCGCGTGAAGTGGTGCGGCGCTCGCTTCACCACAATGCGGCGGCCCTGATCTTTGCCCACAACCACCCCTCTGGCGTGGCGGAGCCCAGCCAGGCGGATATCAGCATCACCCGGCGCCTGAAGAATGCGCTGGCCTTGGTTGATATCCGCACGCTGGATCACCTTGTCGTCGGAGACAGCGAAGTTACCTCGCTGGCGGAGCGGGGGCTGATGTAGGGTTCAGGATAGGAGCCCGGCACCGCAAACTGGGGGAATCTGCTGCTGAAACCCAGCAAACCCACCCGGTTTCGGGTAAAACAGCCTTGAGCTGGGCCGAAACAGCCTCCTCGCCTTGCCTCGACAGGGGCTGTTCTGGTATAAATCGCGCCTCATTTTTTCGGCCAGTTTCTGGCTCCTTACCCAGCAAGAGTTCCGAGGCTCCCATGTCCAGAGTTTGTATGGTTACCGGCAAAAGCCCCCAGACCGGCAACAACGTTTCCCACGCGAAAAACCGCACCAAACGCCTTTTCAACCCGAACCTGCATACGCATCGTTTCTGGGTAGAAGCCGAAAAGCGCTTTGTGAAACTGCGCCTGTCCAGCAAGGGTATGCGCATTATCGATAAAGTAGGCATCGACCAGGTGCTGGGCGACATTCGCGCCACCGGCAAGAAAATCTAATAAAAGTTTAATAGAATCAAATAGATGGGGCTAAGGCCCCTGTTAAAGGAAGGAGAAGGACCATGAGAGACTTAATTCGTTTGGTATCCAGCGCCGGCACCGGCCACTTCTATACCACTGACAAAAACAAACGCACCATGCCCGACAAGATGACGATCAAGAAATACGATCCCGTCGTTCGCAAGCATGTGGTCTACAACGAAGCCAAGATTAAGTAGTAGCCTCCCCCCAGCGCTGGATCCCTGAGTCCAGACCGAACAGGTCCAGCGCCCGCCCCACACTCTGCCCGACCAGATCCGCAATCGACTCCGGGCGGGTGTAGAACGCCGGTACCGGCGGCATCACCACCGCCCCCATGTTGGTCACGCTCAGCATGCTTTGCAGATGCCCTGCATGTAGCGGTGTTTCGCGCACCATCAATACTAACCTTCTTCGCTCCTTCAGCACTACATCCGCCGCGCGCGACAACAGTGATGAAGTCACGCCTGTGGCAATCTCCGACAAGGTGCGAATTGAACACGGCGCCACCAGCATGCCGAGCGTGCGGAAACTGCCGCTCGCAATCGCTGCGCCAATGTCGGTGCTTTGATAATGCACAGCGGCCAGCGCACACAGCTCTGCGTATTTCATGTCGCTTTCATGCGTCAACGTAACGATGGCCGACTTGCTGACCACGAGATGGGTTTCGATGCCTAGCGTGCGCAGCAGCTTCAGCGCCTCGATGCCATAGACGATGCCGGAGGCACCGCTGATGCCGACAATCAGGCGTTTGCAGGACTCGCCAGTAGAATTCATGTAGACTCGCGCCTCTTTGAAATTGGCGCCATTGTAGCGCAGCTTCCGTAGCCTTCCTCGTATGCCACTCCTGCGCCTTTCCGATGTTCATCTGGCCTACGGCACCCATGTGCTGTTGGATGGCGTTGATCTCACGATTCAACCCGGCGAACGCTGGGGCTTGCTTGGTCGCAACGGTGCGGGCAAGTCGACCTTCATGAAATTGCTGAAGGGCGAGATTAAACCCGACTCCGGCGAAGTATGGCTGCAACCTGAAATCCGCATTGCCTACCTCGATCAGGAATTGCCAAAGGCCACCGAGCAAACAGTTTACGATTACATTGCCGACGGCCTCACTGACGGCGCGCTTATCAAGCAGTTCCATCATCTGCTCGAACAGGAACCAACGTCGCAGGTGCTGCAGGAACTGGAGCGTGTGCAGCACGAGATCGAGGCGAAGAACGCGTGGAGCCTGCAGCAAAAAGTGGACAACGTCATATCGCTGCTGGAACTGCCGGCAGACAAGACGATGGCGGAACTCTCCGGTGGTTGGGCGCGGCGCGTGGCGTTAGGGCGCGCTCTGGTCGGCGATCCCGACTTGCTGTTGCTCGACGAACCCACCAACCATCTCGATATCCCTGCCATTGTCTGGCTGGAAAAACAGCTGCAGGAATTTCGCGGCTGCGTTGTTGTTATCACGCACGATCGCAGCTTTCTGCAAGGTGTGGCCAACCGCATTCTGGAAATTGATCGCGGTGCTTTGCGGGCCTGGCAGCACGACTATCGCCGCTTCCTCGAGTTCCGCGACCAGCAGCTCGAAGCCGAAGTGAAAACCAACATGGAATTCGACAAGAAACTGGCCTTGGAAGAAGTGTGGATCCGCCAAGGCGTCAAGGCGCGGCGCACGCGCAACGAAGGCCGGGTGCGCGCGCTCGAAGCGATGCGCAAGGATTTCAGTGACCGCCGCAATGTCGAAGGCAATGCCAACATGGAGCTGAACATGGCTTCGCAGTCAGGCAAGAACGTGCTGGAAGTAGAGAAGGTCAGTCACAGCTTCGCCGGCCGGCAAGTCATCAAGAATTTCTCGACGAAGATCTTGCGCGGCGACAAGATTGGCTTGATCGGCCCCAACGGGTGCGGCAAGACCACCTTGCTGAAAATCCTGCTGGGACAACTGCAAGCAGACGAAGGCACGGTAAAAATCGGCACCAAACTGGAGATCGCCTACTTCGACCAGTTCCGCGCGGATCTCGAGATGGAGAAAACCGTCATCGCCAATCTGGCCGAAGGCAGCGACTACGTCACCATCAACGGCAAATCACGCCATGTGATTTCGTATTTACAGGATTTCCTGTTCACGCCGGATCGGTTGCGCCAGCCGGTGAAAGCGCTGTCGGGCGGCGAACAAAACCGCTTGATTCTCGCGCGCCTGTTCAGCAGGCCGGCCAACCTGTTGGTACTCGACGAACCCACCAACGATCTTGATCTCGAAACGCTGGAGCTGCTGGAAGAATTATTGCTCGAATACAGCGGCACACTGCTGCTTGTCAGCCATGACCGCGCCTTCCTCGACAACGTGGTAACAAGTTGCATCGTGTTTGAAGGGCAGGGTGTCGTGAAGCAGTACGTCGGCGGTTATCAGGAATGGATCAAGCACGGTTTGGTCAGGAGTGCAGGGCAGGGACAAGCCGCTGCAGCAAAAAGCAGTGCGCCACGTAATGTCACGCCACCACAGGCGCAACAGCCCTCAGCGAAAACCAAACTGTCGTACAAACTCCAGCGCGAACTGGACTTGCTGCCGGTGCAGATTGAAAAGCTGGAACGTGAAATCGGCACACTGGAAGCGGAAATTGCGCGCCCGGAGTTTTACAAGAAGACCTCCGTCGATACTGAGCCCGTGTTCCAGAAACTGGCTGCCGTACGGAAGGAACTGGAAACACACTACGCCCGCTGGGCTGAGCTCGAACAGCAGCAGTAAGTCAGCCCATGCCTTCCAGCGGCACCCGCAGTATGTACCTGTCAATGGCGAAGACCAGCGCGGGGAAGGTGCCGATCAGATAAATCGGCGTCTGCTGAAAAATCGCAATCCAAATAAAAATCCAGGTCAACACCACCCACACCACCATGGCACGCACGCCGTGGTTGTAATGCAGGTAGGAGCGCCTGCTGCACGAACTGCACGCCGCCGGCACCGTGAAAACGGAGCAGAATTTCTGCAGTGAGCTAATGCCGGGTTGGCGGCAGTAGGGACAGGAATGCATGGGGAGAATCCAGCAGTGACTGCCGCGATTATAAGGGTAGTTGGTGCCGCGGAGTGGGCACTTCTTAGTTGGCGATCTTTATCCAGTCGCCGGCTTGCGGCTCACCCGCGGGATAAGCGCCATTCATCAGCCGCAGTGTTTCTTCGGGGAACTGGGGCAGGCGGCTTTGCTGCGCCAGACCGGCAAAAGTCACCGAGGCGTCCGCCTGAATCCACTCGACGGTAACCGGGTTGGCGAAAACCCCTTCGTTGCGCGCGATCGGGCGGAAGGATTTGATACTTTCGAGCAAGGCATTGTCGAGCTCGCCATCGCTGCTCACGCCGGTCAGTACAAACGCGCGCTGCCCGTAATACAGCACGGCGATGCGCTCGCCGTTGTCGGGCCGTATGCCGGTAAAGCCCGGCAAGCCGAACTGGGACAGGGGCTCAGAACGCTGCAGATCAGGAATGTTCAGGTTTTCGCGAATGAACAGGCGTGGCTCCTTATTGTCCTGCAAGCGCACCACCTCCACTTTCAGCGACGCTTTGTTTTCCGGTTCGCTGGCTGTCATCGTTGTTGGCGTTTCGACGCGGGTCCAGGCATCGGGCAGTACCATCGTGTAATTGAGCAGAGCCTGGTAGTAACGGTTGCGCGCTTCATTGCCTGTCATGTTCTGCAACGTGGGTCCGATCACAAGGCCGGTCATGGCCGTGCGGAATTCCGTCGGGTCGGTGACCGCCACTTGCTCGTCAGCCGTACTGGCGCGGCCAACGGCTTCTTTCAGGCGCGCGTCGTTGCGCGGATGCGTGGCAAACAGGCCATGATAAGCCGTTGCGCGATTGGCCACTTTCTTCATGAAGTCTTCGTGGTTCTTCAACACGCCGATCACTTCCACCATCGCGTTCGGATCGTAACCAGCTTTCAGCAGGTACTCGGCGCCGAGGCCGTCTGCTTCGAGCTCCATTTCGCGGCCGTAACCGCTGATCAGCGCGCCGCCAAACAAGCCGGCGGTTTCGCCCAGCACGTTGGTGCCAGTCGTGAGGATAGAGGTTACAGATGCGGCAGCCGTCAGCACATTGCCAGCGCGACCCGCAGTCTGTTGGCGCACCGCATGACGCGCGGTGATGTGGCCAATTTCATGGCCCAGTACCGCGGCGAGTTGTGCTTCTGAGGTGAGAAACGCCATCAAGCCGCGGTTGATGTACACGTAGCCGCCTGGCAGTGCAAACGCATTGATGTCGGGACTGTCAATGATCGTAAAGTGGTATTCGAGTTCAGGGCGGTGCGAAACGGTGGCCAGTTTCTGCCCCACCCGGTTCACGTAGGCAGCCAGCGCCTCATCCTGATACACCTGCTGTTCCTTGATCGTTTCTTCATGCAGCTCCTTGCCCTTTTCCAGCTCGGCTTTTTCGCTCATCAGCACGAAATCAGTGCCGCCGGTGGGATTGACTGCGCACGCGGCAAGTCCACCCAGCACCGTAGTGAGAATAGCCCGGGCCAACAAGGATTTGAGCGGAAATGACAAGAGGGTGTTCATACAGCAAACGTACTCCGTGATTGCTTAATCGAACCTTAAGCAGGGCAGACGCGCAGGGGTTACGGTCTGCGCAACATCAACTGCCGTTGATGAATTGCTTAAGCTGATTGCCCAGACCGCTGCAGGCATTGGCCTCAACACGGGCAATCAGGGGGATGGGAACGACGAGGGCGGGCATGTACGACTGCCCCATGGCATCGGTGCTGATCGAGCCGACGGTATCCATGGTTTTCATGTCCCAGATTTCAGCTTCGAAATTCGAATCATCTTGCCAGGTGCCGAAGCCGAAACAGCCGCCACCACCGGGGCCAATGGTGCAGGAGATGGTGCCGGCTTGCTGGCTGCGCTGCGTGATGCCATCGAGCCAAACAATGTACTGGATGCCGAACAAGTCCATTCTTTCTGATGCCACTTCCAGATCCATCAACTCCTTCAGATGACCGGTACGCATCGGTGCTGTGCGCGGCTCGAAGAACGGGAACATGGCATCAAGAAATTCCTGCTCGGCCACCACACTGATGCCGTCCTGTCCTGACCCCACAACGTTGGCGACACAGTTAACGAAGCTGCCTTCCGTTTCATAGTTGTTGTTTTGGCGTCGACCCAGAATGACGATGCTTTCGTCGGCGTTGATGCTGGTAGCGCCTTGCCGAAACTCGTCGATTTCCGTAGTGGTACAGGCGCTGAGCGCAAACAGGCAGAACAGGAGCGGAAGCAGACCAGAGAGCGTGCGGGCATTTGCTTTTACAAGAAGGTTGTTCATGGTGGCCGGTCCGGGCAATCAAGTAAGCAAGATGTTCAATCCTGCAGGTTTTCTTGTTCTTTCAACCATTCGTTGACTTCAGGTATGTCGCTGAACCCCAGCGTAAAACTCGCGGCGAGATCGCGCAGTGCAACCACCGCCGCATCCTGCACGCCGGCATCCACGGTCTGGAAAGATTCGGTAGGCGACTTGCCATAAGCCGTCATCACCCAGTCCGCGATGTAGTCGCCGTTGGCGTTCTCCAGGCGCATGTTGTACTTCACCCAGATCTCATACACCTTCAGTTTGGTTTTGGCCGGCAGGCCGAGCTGGAACTCTTCGATCACCGGCACGAACACGGCATCTAGATTGGCGGCCTGTGGGCCGTCGAGCGAATCCAACAGCACGACATTTTCGAACAGTGCCGGGAGCACCGTATTGAAGAGTTCGATCTGGGATGCGCCGCTGTTGATGATGTACTGGTCTTCACCGGTGTAGTCATCGATTTCGATGAAGGAGAAGTTGCGCAGCTCTTCCGGGTAGTACACGCCAACGGTTATCGGAAGTTTGCGAACGAGTGGTGAAGGGTAGTTGCCAGAAATTTCGATGGTGCGTGCAGCACAGGAAGCTAACAGAATGCCCGCGAGGCCAAGCATCAGTAATCTGATGAGGGCTCGTCCTGAGGGGTGCCGTACTCTCTTCACAGTCACCTTGACCGCTCGTTGGAACATAGAGGAACCTGCAACTACAAGTAACTGACCCTTTGTCCTGCAAGGGAGATCCATAATACTCAGCTTTCAGGGCGCATCAATAAAAATCATTCAAGCCCACGAAAGTACCGCCATTTTTGCGTGCCAACTCGCGCATAAGGGCGGAAAAGCGAAAGCCGCCCGTCCGGTAGCGTTCTGGCTGGGACAGTACCACCGGGAAACCGATGCCGTGGATACGCACCAAACGCTCCCCGCTTTCATCTGCCATGTTGATACGGTCAACTGTATTGACCACGTCAGAGATTGAATTACCGGTAAAGTCATCCCCTAGCACATACAAACTGATTTTGCGGCCGGGTTGATAGTAGGTGCGGATCGCCTGGATGATCCCCTCCACCGGGCTGCTGTTACTGAAGGGATTCCAGCTACGCAGACGCTGCATGATCGCGGTACGCCGGGCCGGCGTGTCGTCAATCCAGTCGCCGCTGAAAGACGAAAACATGTAATCGCCTTCGTCGCTCATGACCTGTATCCCTTTAAGTTCAGGGTAGATGTCCAGAGTTTCGTCCATCACCTCCATCATTCGATCCCACGCGTAGTTGAACATACTGCCGGAGGTGTCAATAATGAAGATCACGTATTCGCTGTCTACGGGTACACCACCCACCGAGTCGGTATCAATTTGGGCACCGAGACTTGCCTGCAAGCGCTTCATCTCTTCGGTCAGCTCTTGCCGCGCCAGCGCGAGTTGTCCCGACAAGTCCTCGAAATCGGTGGATTGCTCAGTCGTGGTGTTGAAGCGGCCCTGCAGACTCGACAGCTCGCGGCGCAAACGGGCGATACGTTCCTCGTATTGCGACAATTGCTCATGCTTGGCGTTCAGATCGCGATTAAGAATGTTGGTTTCACCGCGAATCTCGAACAGCTGCTTCTGCAATTCCAGCACACTGCCAGATAGCGGGATGCTGGGTACTTCCAATGCTTCGTTATTGGATTCAGATACGCGGGTAATCATAAGCAACAGAATGATGGCACCGAAACCACAGCACATCACATCCAGGTAGGACAGGCTGAAAGATTCTGTGTCGCGTTTTGCCATAAATAGTCAGGTTGTGCGTGTTGAGGTCAAGGCCAGTCTGGTGAGGGCATCATGAACGAGCCACCGCTCTGCATGGCCAGTTGCCAGTACCAGCCCGGTGCTGCCGGATCGCCTTCAAGCGGGGCCATTATCACGTTGACAGGAATGTCTTTTGGCACTTCCTTCAACGCCTCTTCGAACAGTTCTTCGCGGTCGCGACCGGTGATGGTCCCTGTGTTTCTGCCGCGGCTACCGAGC
>CAMDML010000072.1 GCA_945902215.1 Klebsiella pneumoniae
CTGGCTTCGGTACCAATCTGCAGCTCCCCGTGCACCATGATCCACTCGGTGCTCAGTGCCAGGTCGGCGTTGTCCGCAAAGGTCAGTTTGCCACTGATCGTGATACCGCCGAGTGCCGGAGGACTCACGTCAAGAATCACTTCCTTGCCGCTTTCAATCGTGACCTGCTCGCCTGCAGCTGGCACCTGCTGGTTTGGCCAGGTGGCGGGATCAGACCAGAGTGCTTCCTGGGCCTGGGCGGCAGTGTAGCCACCCAGCAGGAAACACACGGGCAGGGCTAAGGCCAATTTGGACACGCGCGAGATTATTTTCATGTTTTTATCCTCCTATTAGTGAAACAAAAAGTCGAGCAAGTGAGTGTTAAGCAGCTTCCTGATGACCAATCTTATACGATGTTATGCATGAACTTCTGGAAAAAAAGCAGATAACGCTCAGGGCTGGCCCAGCGGGGTCGCATCTCCTTCTACTAGACCGAGCGACCAACGGATGGCATCCAGAAACATCTGCTGCACCATCGGGTTGTCCCACGACTGATCACTGTGGCCGAGTGTTGAATAGAACACGCGACCTTTGCCGTACTGGTGTGCCCAGGCTATCGGCACATCACGGTCTTCGACCGGGCTGCGGCCCAGTGCCGGATCCACCTGCCCCAGATCAACGCTGGCTAGCACCCGCACGTTGTCTCGGGAATAAGGTGCCAGATGGACTGCAGCTTCGTCATAGACGGTAAAAGTGGCCGGTAGGTTCTGCATGGCCGGGAAGCTTTTGTCCTCAACAATCACCGGCAAATCGATTTCCAGCTTGTCAGCTTTTGTCCACGGATGGTTCCACAATCCACCAATCATTTCGCGGTACTCGGGATAGCCCTGGAAGGCGTTGTCACCAGTGTGGGCAGCCACAAAACCCTTGCCGTCGTCATGCACGAATTCGAGCAAATCCTCCATCTGTTCCGGACGCAAGGTGCCTGGTCCGGCACCAAAGAAAAAGATCGCGTCGAAGAAATCGAGATTCTTGGCATTCAGCACGGGGTTGGCGCCATTCATCACGGGATCCTTGGTCACTAGTTGGGTATCCGTGCGAATGATGGTCACGTAAATACCCTGTTCGCGTCCGAGGCGCTCAATGGTGGCGAGCGCATGCGACACCGAGTCGTGCTGGAAGGTGGTGGAGCTTTCGCCGATCGCCAGTACTTTCTTGAAGCCGGGCCAAGGATCCGGTCGCGGCGCTGCTGCGGGTGTCTGCGCCGGCGCCAGGACTGGCGCCAATAATGCTGCTGCCAGCAAGGCGTGCAGGATGAATTTTTTGGTATGCATGGTTATTTACCCTCTGTATTTGGCGGCTTGCTGGCATACATGAAAGCCAAAGCCACTTTACCTCAAAGTTAGCCCTGAATTGCAGCTCTGTTTGATTAGTGGTGCTGGCACCTTGCAAATGTTGCAAGGTGGTGTCGTCGAGGGCATCGAGCGTGAGGGTGGCATGGCTGGGCGTCCAATCCCTGAATATTCATTTACCAACAGTGAGCACGAAGGGATCGCCGTTGTAATGCAGTAATACCTCATTTGCAGAAACAGAGGAATAGCCTATGAAAATCGCCAAATCAAGGTTTGGCGCCAATTTGCCTGAATAAATGAGCAGCCTTAATTCTTCACCCAAAGCGGAGATCGTGTATGCAGGGGCCAAGCTGTTTATTGCGCCGCTCCATAGCTCCCACATTCCAAGTCTGCCCAGACTCCTGAACACAGGTTTACCACCTTCAATTGTTCTTGCAACTACATAAATATTTGCCGGCGAACCTACATCCTGATTCTGGGGTGCTATGGTCGCGTTTACAGTAATGCTGTCAGAGCTGGCAAAACTGTGACTGCTCGATAGCCCAAGATCAGCAGAAGCACCGAATTTTAATACCGCACTACTATTATCATTACGGCTGGTTTTTATTCCGGTTAACAGCTGTTCCGGAATATCCACCATCAAAGGAATATCTGCTAATTTCTGCAATCTGAATCCTGTGCCAGGTCCCGATTGGAACTTGGGAGCACCCACCGCATCATGCAAAGAAGTCCACGGAGCCGGCAAACGGTCATTTTTCCCCAGACCAAGAATATTCCCCAATATCCCGTTTAATCCAAGTACTTCCTGACATGAAATCCCGAATGTATTTAATTGATATTTTCCTTTGGAGAACAGGCGACCGTCGATCATTGCGTCGCCGAGTATTGTTATATTTCCGCAACTCGGGAGTGTGGGCTGGGCCTGGACAGGCAAAATGAAAAATAAAGCACTGAATCCAAGGGCAAAAAAAATAAACTTTTCGAGCAAGTTATTTTCACATAATTTTTGCGGAAGTGATTCCATTTGCTCCATCCTCATTGCTTGTTCTTGTAGTTACTAACGCAGGCAGGGTAATGGGGTTTACCTGATTTGAAAATATAGGCTGGTGCAAATTCTGGTGGCGTTCCGACTGGCAGCAACAGTGGCTGCCATGCCTGACTTTGTGCCTTGTTGTGCGGAAATGCGACTCTGACAACTGGTGGGTACACCTATTGGGCCGAAGCACCTGCGTGAGAGTGGCAAGAAGGCGTGAAGTCGAGCCACGCACTTCCTGTGCAGTAAAGCAACAATCCATGGCGCCCGCTGCTCGTGCTAACCACAGCAGGAGCAGCTCTCAGCTACGTGGCATTCGCCTTCGCGCACAATCTGGGCTTTGCCTTGGGTCCGGCCATTGGCGGCCTTGGGCGTGATCCGCCTGCAGAACCCGGGAAAGTAAATTCGGGCACCCGATTCGATGAGCATCACTTCCGCGTGATGGCATTGCTTTTTGCGCCATTCAAAAAATTCATGCCTTCCCGCGCGGCCGCTGCCAGTCGCGTCATGTCCTGCACGGTCAACCCGTAATAAGTACTGGAAGACACATCAAGATTACTTGAAGCCATATTCAATACCTTGGTGTAAAGCCGGCCTGTTGGATTGTTGTCCCCAAACCGCGTTGCGTTTCTGAATTTCCCCGCTCTTGTCAGCTCGCCGAGTGAAACCATCACCTGGGTCACATTGGCTTCAAGATTGCCTTCCATGGTGAAGGCCAGCGTTGCGGCCGCCTGGGCGATCGCGTCGGATGTGGCGTCTTCTGGTGTCACGCCTTCCGGCAGCGCCGCAAGAATGGCATTCTGCGTAGACTCATCATTCGCTATCTGGGCATTGGCACTAAATCCTGTCAGTGACAAAACCAGAAGCAGCGGTGTGATTAAGATTTTCATTGCAGAATTTTTCATGGTGGAAAGTTTTATAAATGGCTCGGCTATTTGTTCAGCAGTGCGTCAATAAACGCAACCGTTTCAACATGCCCCTTGGTCACAGCCAGGTCGCGCGGCGTGTAGCCACCAACATCCTTGGCATTGAAATCAACACCAAGGTCATACGCCAATTGCAGCACGTCATTCCAACCGGTATTGGCCGCGCCATGGGCAACATTCTGACCGTTGGAAGCACGCTCATTGATATTGGCCCCAGCAGCAAGCAGCAGCTGCATTATCTCTGCGGCATTTGCACCCGTGGTGAATTGGCCGGACAGTGGCACAGCCCTGAAAATGCCGTAGACACGCCACACCCCTGCTGCTGACAGAATGGGAGTCACTTCATACATCACGTTGGCAATGTCCACGCGCGCTTTGTATTCGAGCAGCAGTTTTACCGCGTCGATATCGCCGGCTTTGGTCGCTTTGTGCAGCGCTGTCGCGCCAGCATTGATCACCCGTGAATCCGCACTGCCGTCAGTATAGCCACGATCACCACCACGGAATGGCGGCTCTTGCTTCAGGCGCATGTCGACATAGGCGCCTTGCTCAAGCAGGGTTCTGGCGATATCCATTGCCGTCAGCTTGTCGCTCGAAGGAAGATCGCCGCGACTACTGCTGGTCATCAGGTGCAGGTCAATGGCGTTGTACAAGGCAGTGCGTCCCCACCAGTCCCAACGGTTGATATCCGCACCGCGCTCAATTAACAGTGCTGCTGTATCGTAATGCAGGTTCAGGGTTGCCATGAGCAGGGGCGTCTGCCCCCAGAGGTCAGTCAGGTTGATCTTGGCGCCGCCGTCCAACAGTGCTGCAACACAGCGTTCACAGCCTTCTCTGGCCGCATACAACAACGGGGTATACCCACCATCATCAAGCGGTTTAACGCGAGGTTCCGAAGTCACCCAGCGTGGCCAGTCGTGATCCTTTCCCCGGGCATCCACGTCTGCGCCGTGCTGAATCAAAAGTCGGACCATGTCGGGCTGCCGCTGGGAAGACGCCCACATCAAGGCGGTCTGGCCGCCCCAGTTTTCTCTGGCGTTTACCTCGGCACTTTTATTCAGCAGCAAACTGGCGGTATCGGTATTCCCGGTTCTGGCAACGGCCATGAGCAGGGTCTGACCTTCACTGTTGGGTGACTCGACATCTCCGCCGGCGTCCACCAGCGCTTGCATGATGGGATAGTTGCCGTGTTCTGACGCCACGATCATTGGCGTGGCGCCATAATCATTGCGGAGATTTGGATCAGCGTCTTCCGCCAGTAATATTTTCACGAGCTCCAAATCTTTCCGGTACACGGCCCAGTGCAGAGCCGTGGTGCCATCGACAGAACGCGCGTTGACATCTGCGCCACCGGAGATCAGTTCCAGTGCCGCCTCGCGCTCTCCGCCATTAACGAGATCGGGAAGCGTTTCAACGGCAAGCACAGCATTTGATGTCAGCAACACCCATGCAGAGAAGACCGGCGCGATGACAGAACAAAGACTGGAAGACTGTTTGGCGGCAAGTGAACTCATATCAAACTTCCGCAAAAATCCCGCTGCTGTTTCCGAGTGACTCGATGCCCGGTATGCCGGCGCGCTCAAGAATAGTCAGTACGAGATTGGCATGGGGCGTATCGGCTCCATATTGCAGGTGCTGTCCGCCTTTTATCCGGCCATAGCCTTTGCCGAAAATTGCAGAGGGCAGCGGATCGGCGTTATGCGCATTGGAATCGCTCATGTTGCTGCCGAACAGCAGGATGGAATGATCCAGCAGAGAGCCGTCGCCATCCTGGGTCTTGCTCAGGCGCTCCAGGAAGCGCGCGAATATTTTGGCATGATAGGTCTGCACCACTGCGCACTTGTCCATCTTGTCCGGAACGTAACGATGATGGGACAGTGGATGGTAGGCATCCGAAATACCCACCTGGTTATACGTCAACATGCTGAGCTCGGCCGACATCATCATGGTGGTTACGCGGGTCAATTCCACTTCATAGGCCAGGGCAAGCAGATCAAACATCAGATTTATGTGCTCTTCCCAATTGCCAGGCACACCCAGAGGAGCATCGGGAATGTCAAAACCAGTGAAATCCTGCTCACCCAGTTTCTGCACTTGACGCTCAACATCACGGACCGAGTCCAGGTATTCATCCATACGCAACTGGTCGGCAGTGCCAAGCTTGCCAGTGAGGGCAGAAGAACTTTCCGCCACCATATCCAACAGGCTGAATTTCTGGTTCATGATCGAAACACGCTCTTCCTGGGTGTCGCCCTGACCGAACATGCGAAAAAACAACTTGCGGGGATTGTGCTCCATGGGCAGTGGCTGGGTACGTGTCCTGAAGGAAACAGTAGAACCGTAACCACAACCAAAATCTTCGTCACACACACCGGAAGCCGAGGAGGCTTTTACCTCGGTACACACTTCGAGCGAGGGGAACGGGGTGTCCTGTCCCAGATGCTGGGCGGCAATCTGATCCGCAGAGATACCGTAATTAAAGTCACTTACTTCAACCGCAAATGGCGACGCACAGCTCAGCCAGGTTCCAGGTGACGTGGCGTGAACACCTGCACCCTCCGCCGCCTTGTTACGCAAGTTGCTGACAATGGTCATTTGGTCCCGGAATGCGGCGAGCGGTGCCAGAATTGGGGTCATGGCAAAATCGGCCCCGGTAGCCGCAGGAACCCACTTGTCCATGATGGCCCCGTGCGGGAAATAGAAAAATCCTAGCTTGGGTTTGGGGGCGGCTGCCGTCTGCGCCAGCGCAGTGCCAGCAGGAATCATGGCATCCAGCAATGGCAATGCCAGCGCAGCGCCAGCACCGCGTAATAGCGTTCTGCGTGACAGATGTTTTTTGGTGATAAACATGTCTCGTGCCCTATGCTGTACTGTGTAATAGAAATCGGGGTCAGCGCCCCATTGCTGCCGCTACTACCGAAGAGCGTGGCGTACTTCTCATCCGGAACTGTTCGCTCTCAACAATTTTCACCACCAGCGTTGAAAATTTGTAGTCGTCCTGTGCAGCTTCCCGCACGATACGTCTGATTGTTGGCATATCGTGGTATTCAACACCGCGACCCAGACCAAACGTCATGAGTTTTTCCACAAAAGTCTGCACAAACTGATCCGGGCGCGCGAGGATAGCACTACGCAAGGCGATCGGACTGCCTACCACGGTACCATCCGCCATGACTCCGGATGCATCAATAGGTGTTCTGGCCATACGATCCATTTCCTGCCAGCGGCCCACGGCATCGAAATTTTCCAAGGCAAAGCCCAGCGGATCGATAACGCCATGGCAGCCGTTGCAGGAAGGATTGCTGCGGTGCTTCTCAAGCCGCTCCCTGACCGTAGTGAACTCCTGCCCTACTTCTATTTCCACGAAGCCTTCGACCTCGGGTGGCGGCGCAGCGGGCGGTGTACCCATGATTTTTTCCAGAAGCCATTTGCCCCGCAATACCGGCGAGGTCCGGTTCGGATACGAGGAGACCATCAGCACGGCACCTTTACCCAAAAGGCCCCAGCGCCTTGCATCCTGCAGCTCCACACGGCGGAATTCACTACCCCTGATCTCATTGATACCGTAATGCAAGGCCAGGCTCTCGTTGAGATAGGTATGATCTGCGGTCAAAAGATCCACCACGCTGCGGTCTTCTGCAAAAATACTCTGCATGAAGCGCAGCGTTTCTTCCGTCAGGTCACTGCGGATATTCCGATCGACATCCCGGAACAATTGACCATCGGGTGTGATGTTTTCAAGTTCCGCCAAACCCAGCCACTGGTAACCGAAATTGTTGGCAAGATTTTGGGCGCGAGGATCTTTCAGCATGCGTAGCACTTGTCTCGCAAGTGTTGCCGGATCCTTCAGGCCATCATCGGCGGCAACCTCAAGCAATATTTCATCGGGAACGGAGCTCCATAAAAAGAAAGACAGCCGTGAGGCAAGTTCCAGGCTGCTCAACGCATAAGACACACCGGGCGGCAAGGATTCCGGAACCGGCTCTATACGATAGAGAAATTTCGGATGAGCAAGAATGCCGGACAACGCAAAGCTGACGCCTTTCTCAAAGCCACCTTCACCATAGCCCGCATCATACATTTGCATCAAAAGCTCAGTATCTGCATCGGCCAGGAAACCCCTGAAGGCTTCAGCAGCCAGTGTTGTGACAATCTCTCTGGCACAGGTACTCTCTACCGCATCACGCGTGGGATGACAGGTGAAAATCTTCTCCCTGCTGGGCGTCACACTCAAGCCGGTGGCATTCACCGGGCCATACACTTCAAAACTTCCCAAACGGGCAGTTGCATCCTGACCTTTGCGCGGAGTCTGCTGCTGCAGTGGCGAATCCGATTCCGCAAAAGAGCGATGCAGGAAAAAGACTGCCACTTTATGCGGGCCGGCAGTTGTTGTCAGAGGAATGTCACGCAACCTGGCATTCAACTCATCGACGGCCGGTGCGCGAATCTGGTCCAGCCGCGCTGCTTCCTCCAACCCGCCAATGTCTGTTTCAAAAAACTTCTTCCCATCGATGGTGGCAACCAGCGTGTTCTTGTGTTCCATACCGCCGGCAGCAAGACCAGAAGCCATATTGCCGATATTCAGACGATACTCGCCATCGCTGGGGAAATAATGTTCCACAACCGCCCCGCCGCGCGAGCCCAACGGCAGTCCGTCGCTATGAAAGGACTGGCCAACGGGTGAAAACGAATAAGGAGTGCCTGAGGCTCTGGCTGACGGGGAGCCTATAGCCTGCTCACTGACCACTCTGGCTGCACCCAGATACTGGTCAACGAAGGAAGGCGTTACTTGCAGTGCAGACGCAATATTGTCGAAACCGTCTTCGGCACCATCCACGGGCAGCAGTGCCTCGGGATCAATATCAATATGGAGCAGATCCCGGATGGCATTGGCATATTCTGTCCGGTTCAAGCGGTGCAGCAGCTTTTCGCCCGGATCCTGAACTGTTTGCTGCTGATCAAGATTGCCTTCAAGCCAAGCGACAAAAGCATCGACTTCACCACTGTCAGGGCGCTCCTCTCCGGGCGGCGGCATCATACTGCCGCGCAGTTTGCGCACAACCTTTTCCCATACCTCGGCATCTTTGAGAATCGTGTCATGGCCCATCAGGTCGAAAGCCAAACCACCGCTGAAGTCATCCAGATTATGACAGTCACTACAGTATTCATTCAGCAGGCCCCATTGGGTATCCGCCTGAGCATTCAATTCAGCCGGCGTAGGCAGTGCGGGCACTGACGCGCCAACTTGCGCCGTATCGTCGTTCCCACAACCGGAAATCAGCAACACCAGACCGAGCAGACCAGAACCTTTAAAGCGGGTCAGCGGCATTCTTTGTCTCATGGTGGTGTTATCTGTCATGGTGCCTGATACATTTTTCAGAGAACTTGGTTAGTGAGCATTTCAGGGAAGGTTGAGAAACCGGTCATTCTGCGGATCCCGCAGATGCCCCCGGATGCTTTGAAATGCCAGAGTGAGGAAGCGGGTAGGATCGCCCATTTCAGCATCAAATTCCGCGGTAGGCTTTGCCCGCAGTAATTCCGCAAGACTTTCACTCTTGATGAACGAAGCATGCAGTCGATCAAAAATGGTCAAGTACATCTGGTTTTGAGCGCGCAGCTCTTCCAGAGTCATAATGTCTCCGTACGCCGGAATAATTTTCGTATTCTCATTGGGAACGGTTAATAGTGAAACGAAACTGTCCAACATGCTGCCGATGAACCCGCCCGTGTACCAGTCAAGGTCGGGCCAGCGCCCGTTGGCGACCAGGCCGCCGGTAACCAGCACATTCTCATCCTCGAAATAAACCCAGATATCTCCGTCAGTGTGGGCACCTCTCAAGTATCCATACTGCACATGGCTGTCACCAATCTGCATGGCACCGTCCTCGAAGAAGATAGTAGCGGGCAGTGCAGCTGCGGGCAGTGGCGGGAAGATGATGTCCGACCAGCGTTGCCAGACTTCGGTGCTCAGCCAGAGCTTGGTGTTCTCATGGGCAATAATCTCAACGCCCTGCTCCCCCAAAGTTAGATTGGAGCCGGTCTGCTCACGATGCCAGTGCGTATTGAATAAAGCACGGTAAGTCTTGCCAGGAAAATTTTCCGCGATTGCACTGTGCAGGCCGTCAAACCAGTCCGCATGGCCGCCATCCACCATGATGAGGCCTTCATTACTGTCCACCACCAACACATTGCTGTCCGGCCCTTTTACGAGCAGAACTTTGTCTGACAGGCGCTCTGCCCGAATGCTCAGAGCTTGCGCAAATGTTACCCCGGAGGAGACCAGCGGGATGGCCGAACCAGTCAGTACTGCCATCTTTTTCAGAATGCTTCTGCGGCCCGGAATACCCTGATTACTTTTCATACATTTTGCATTCTGTATCGCTTAAACTACCGGCTATTCATTAGAATTTTTGCATTTTTCAATCTGGGGAAAGTTAATGGAAATCAATCGCAAAAGTAAATTGACCTGCGCAATCGTCTGCTTTTCGGCACTGGTTCTGCATAATACCTCATGGGCACACCATTCTCTCGTCGGTGAGTTTGACACCTCGGTAAATTTTGAAGTGCGCGGCGCGATCACCAAGCTCGAATGGACGAATCCGCATATTTGGATCTACCTGGATGTAACCGCTGAAAACGGCGAAGTGGCGAAATGGGAATGTGAAATGGGTTCTCCAAACCAATTGGTCCGCCAAGGCTGGAAAAAAGAAGATCTCCCCGTAGGCACCATCATCCGTGCCCAGGCCAACCCTGCCCGAGCAGGTGAAAACATCTGCAGCACCAGAAGGATCACAATGGATGACGGCACTCCGATCTTCAGCCGACCGGCAAACCAATAACACTGGGACAAGAAAATGAATCTCACCAAACAACTCAAATCTTCTTGTTCCGCGATACTGCTTCTTGTTGTAGCCGGAATTGCACAGCCGGGTTTCGCGCAGAGCGGCACTGACATCCCCCGGATGCCGAGTGGAAAGCCGGATTTCAATGGCGTATGGGAATTTCCCTACGTCCCCGATATGGCAACGGCTGGTAATGGCAGAAACATGACAGGTCCTGGAACAGTGCCCTATACCGCTGCCGGCCAGTTGAATTTTGACCGCTACGATGCTTCACAGGGCGACTACACCGGCGCCTGCCTGCCGTTCGGGCATGTGCGTTCGATGAACTCGCCCAACCCGGTGCAGTTTTTCCAGACAGATATAGCCTTCGCCTATCTGTTTGAAGTCAACACTTGGCACCATGCCTTCCCGATTGGCGGCGACAACCAGATTATGGAACTGCCGGCCAGTTGGTATGGCAACTCCCATGCACAATGGGATGGCGACACGCTGGTCGTCACCACCAGCAATTACAACGGTAAAACCAGACTGGATACCCTCGGGCACCCGCACAGCCACAAACTGACAGTCACAGAAAAATTCACACTGCGTGATGCCAATGCTATCGATTACGAAATAACCGTTGATGATCCCATCTACTATTCCGCACCCTGGAGCAACAAGCGTATTTTTACGCGCATGGGAGATGGTCTGGGCTTGTTGGAGTATTCCTGCGAGGAAAACAACCGGGGCCTGTGGGAAGGAAGGCTTCAGCTGCCTGATTATGAGAACTGGCACACCTACGACGTCGAGGAGTAA
>CAMDML010000073.1 GCA_945902215.1 Klebsiella pneumoniae
TCATGGATCCGCTCGGCTTCGCGCTCGAGAATTTCGACGCCACCGGTCGCTGGCGCGATACCGACCGCTTTACCGGAACCATGATTGATGCTTCGGGTGTGTTGCCGAACGGCAATACCGTGCAGAGTCCGCAGGATTTGCGTGCTGCACTGTTACAGCGTCCGGAACTGTTTGCCCGCGCGTTCACCGAAAAACTGCTTACTTACAGTCTTGGTCGTGCCTTGACGCCGTACGACATGCCAACCGTGCGCGCCGTAGTGCGTACTGCGGCGGCAGATGATTATCGATTTTCCACACTGGTGAAGAGCATCATTGGCAGCTCAACATTCCGGATGAGTGTAGTGCCGGAAGTCAGCCAGGAAGTGGCGCCGGAAGAAATACCGGAAACCGCCAGTCTGTGAGTAGCACGTCCAAGCCACATCTCTATCTGCTGCCTGGCCTGCTGTGTGATGCAAGCGTATGGGAGCATCAACGGGCCAGCCTTGCGCCTCACGCAGACATTCACCTGCCCGTGTTTCGCGGCATGTCCACGTTTCGCGACATGGCGTTGAGTGTGCTGAATGACAAGGACACCCCCGAACGTTTCTCGGTAGTCGGCCACTCCATGGGCGGGCGTGTGGCGCTGGAGATGATGCATCTGGCTCCCAAGCGTATCGAAAAATTCGCGTTGATGAGCGTCGGCGTGCATCCAGTACAGCCCGGTGAAGCCGCCAAGCGCATGACAATGGTGGAATTGGCCGAACAGCAGGGTATGGCAGCATTGGCTGATGCCTGGATACCGCCGATGGTGCATCCCTCACGCCAGCATGATGCTGCGCTGATCCAAAATATCCGGGACATGGTGTTGCGCTGCACCCCTGCGGATCATCGCTGCCACATTGAGGCGGCGCTGACGCGCGCAGATCAGGCGTTGTATCTCCCCGCGATCAAACACAAGGTGTTACTGCTGTGCGGCACGGAAGATGGCTGGAGTACGCTGGTGCAACACCAGAAGATCCAGCAGCAGCTTGCGACCTCTGAGTTGCACAGTGTCGCAGAGGCCGGGCACATGGTGACGATGGAGCAGCCTGAAGCAGTAAGCCAAGTACTGGTGGACTGGTTTACGGCGTGATCAGACCGCCTGTTGGCGGTGATAGGCCTCGTTGTTGGGGGTATGGTCGCCAGCCAACCAGCGTTGCAGTTCCTTGTGGGCCTTGGGCAACACTTCCGCGTTGATCATCTCCACTTCTTCATGATCCGTGCAGAATTCCACAATCATGTCGTCGGGATCGAAAACGTACAGCGAATTGCAGTAACCATGTTCCAGAAAGTAATACTTCTCCGGGTTGTAATTGGCCTTCTTCAGGCGTCCCAGCAGTTCTTGCTGCAGCGACTTCTCCACTTTCAGCGCGATATGCCGGAAACCCGAGACCGGTAATTCGGGGCCGAATTCTTTCTGGTCGGACGCATCTGCGAACTGGAAGAACGCCAATGCGCTGCCATCGTTCAGGCCGAAAAAGCAGTGTGCGTATACGCGCTCCTTGCCAAAGAGCATGGTTTTCTCACACCAGGTCGCGAGCAGTGGCATGCCCATCATGTCTTCGTAGAACTGGCGGGTAAGTTCCAGGTTTTTTGCCACGTAGGCATTGTGATGCAGGCGTGAAGGCAGTTGTTTCATGAGGTTACCTCGTTAGTTTCATTGTCAGAAATCATAGTAGCACGGGCCGTCAATGTGATGTCAGGCCACTCAGGCAGGTCCATGGCACGGCTTGCCGGGACGGCTAAGTCGGACAAAGCGCAATTTTTATTGGTGTAATTCAAGCGCTGTTCTGCTGTCGGTTTTGGGGCCGAACCGCTCAGATCGGATCTTACATCGGGAAATTTCGTTGCGCACCATGGTTTACTTCAAAATATCGCTATGGTGATATCCATTCGCTTATCGAAAATCAGAGGCGCCGTAGAGCGCTGAATTACCGTAGCTGCATTTTGTAGAGCACAAAAAAACCAAACCAAGGCGTCGTCAAGTGCATTACCCCAAAGGCAAAAGGGGGGCTGGCGTTGTCGTGGTTCATAACAGCCAACAAAAAAAACGGAGTTCAACAGCAATGAAAAACTGTAGAGCGAGTCGTGTTTCGCTAAATGTGCCAAAGCCTACTCAAAGTAAGTCCAGAGTCCTCACATCAAAAAAAATAAGGGAGTTTTTGGAAATGACCAACAATATGATTTTCCCATTTAGAACAAACCTTTTGCGCGGCGCGGTGGCAGCCGTGCTGGGCACCGCAGGTTACGCTCCCCACGCTTGGGCGGCGCAACAAGACGCGACGGACGACGAGGATATCCCACTTGAGGAAGTCGTGGTCACCGGATCGCGTATCGTGCGCCGGGACCTGGAAACCAACAGCCCGCTGCTGACGATCGAGATGCGGCAATTTGAAGACAGTGCATTTATTTCGGTTGAGGAAGCCCTGAACGAACTGCCCCAGTTCATGGCCGGTGGTGTTGGCATGAGCGCCAATGCGGTGACCAGCTTGCAAGGCGCCAACGGCCTCGAAGGTGGTCTGGGTTCGGGCGACGCCTTTAACTCAACACTGTTGCCCAACAACGCCCAAGCGCTCGGTATCGTGGTGCCGGGTGCCGCCAACGTGAACTTGCGTGGTCTGGGTGCCAACCGCTCGTTGACCTTGATCGACGGCCATCGTGCCATGCCGCTCAACGCCTCGATGATCGTGGATTTGAATACCATACCTTCAGTCGCCATTGGTGGCATGGAAGTCATCACCGGTGGTGCCTCTGCCGTATACGGTGCGGACGCCCTGGCGGGTGTGACCAACATCAAGTTCCGTGATAACTACGAAGGCATGCAGCTCCGCGTGCGTGGCGGCAGGAATGAAGTCGGCGATGGTGACGAATACCAGCTCGGCACCCTTATCGGCGCCAACTTCGCTGACGGCCGCGGCAACGTCATGTTTGGCATCGAATACAGCAAGCGCCGTGAATCGTTGTGGGCGGAGCGGGATCACTTCCTTGGGGTAATGGAATCCCCTTATTCCGGCTCCGGCAACTATGCCTTTGCCTGGGATCCCTACTACACGTCTGGCGCAACCGTAGGCAGCTTCAACACCTTTCAGAATGCCTGGAACGGTGGCGCACCCTCAACAGCGGCGATCAACAGTGTTTTTTCTGATCGTACTTGTACGACCGGCGGCGTCCAGGTTGCGTGTATCGCCACCGCGCAAAACACACCGAATGGCGGCGGCTGGTCTTTCAATCCAGATGGATCGCTCTACATCCGTTCTTCCCAGGTCACCACGGGTACCGGTGCAACCGCCGTTACCACCTACTATGGTCCGCAGGGCTATAACCAGCAGGCTGCTGCGTCACCCGGAAATCCGAGCGAGATCACCTGCGCCTTCACCACCTTGGGCACCAGCGCCGCTGCGAACTTCGCCGGCGAAGCCTGTAGCCCCACGGTCAACCGCGTGGACTATGACAGGTGGCTCGCCAGCCCGCGCGATGCCTACAACATGTTCGCCCGTTCCACCTTTGATATCACGGACAGCACTGAGGCTTATGCCAACTTCCATGTTGCCTCGTCGGGTACGTTTACCCGTCGGGAACCGGCACCGCTGCTGGGTGGCTTCGGGGTGATCATTCCGTTCGACTCACAGGCGGATGGGAACCAGACGTATCTTCCTTCGCTGAACTCGGCCACCGGTGGTACCCGTCCTGAATACCGGACCGGGGGTGTGAAGGGTACGCTCTGTGCGGCAACGGGTGGCTGTACCGTGTCCCAGGCTTTCCCGGTGCCGGCCGAGCTGCGCACCCTGCTGGAATCGCGCGCAGCTGCTCCCAACATCGGTACAAGCGGTTTCAACGCCACCAACCCATTTCGCGGTTTGGGTGAATGCAACGAATATGTCCTGGCAACCACCGCAGGTCCGGGGGTACTGACCAATCCCACCGGGGGGGCTCAATACACCGTTGTGACGGACCCCAACACGGGGCAGCCCGTGTACAGTTGTGGACCCAATGCAGGCTGGCAGTTGAACCAGACTGCCGCGTGGTTGCCGCCACGCGGTACCGAAAATACCGCGAACCTGTTCCAGATAGCCTTGGGACTGCGCGGCGATGTGGGTATTTCCGACTGGACCTGGGATCTCTACACCTCTCACGGTACATCAGAGACCCAGACCAACTATGTCGGCTTTCAGTCCATCAGAAACTATATGAGCATCCTTTCTGCGCCCAACTATGGCAAAGGATATTCAGAGACAGGGCCGGCCTCAAAATACTTCACCTGTACCAGCGGCGTGAATCCCTTCGACACTAAGCTCAAGGTGTCGCAGGATTGTATTGACGCCATTACGGCCAGATCCGTTGACCGCAATACCATGCAACAGCGCATTTTTGAAGCCACTTCCCAAGGCCACGTGATGGATTTGCCGGCAGGGGAGGTACGCGGTGCCCTAGGTGCCACGCACCGCTGGAACGCGTTTAAATTCACACCGGATGCCCTCGTTGACCGGCATTACACCCGTGACTATTCCGCTGGCGCCTTTGGTTCCGGCGACCTTGATGAAGAGGTATCGGTCAAGGAAGTGTATGGCGAGTTGCTGATCCCGCTGCTGGCGGACCTGCCGCTGATCGACAGCCTTGAGCTGGAACTGGGAGCGCGTTATTCCGAGTACAGCACCGGCCAGGACGTAAGCACCTACAAGGTGCTGGGTAGTTGGGCGCCGGTTGATTGGCTGCGTATTCGTGGCGGTTACAACCGCGCCGAGCGTGCACCGAACATGTCCGAGCTGTTTGCCACGCCCAATGGCAGCGCACAGTTTGGTTCAGCGCCAAACGATCCCTGCCGTAATAACATTCCGGGTGCCACGGTCAACTTCCCGGGTCCTACGAACGGCACTACCCTGAACAATACGGACACCACGGACCCGGCGTTCCGCGCCAAGTTGCAAGCCCTGTGTTCGGCCCATATCAACCAGTGGGGCGGCAACAGCACCTCCGAATTCCATGCCGATCAAAACGGCTGGAACGTCGGTGGTGGTGGTGCGCTGGTAGTCGGTAACCCGGAACTGAGGAACGAGCAGGGCGACACCTGGACCTTGGGTGCGACGTTCGCCTCACCGTTCGAGCACCCCTTGCTCGAGAGCATCACGGGAACCCTTGACTGGTACAAAGCGCGTGTCACCGATCCGGTAGAACTGCTGCAGACATCAACCATTGTCAACAGTTGCTACAACATCAACGGCTTGAACCCGAGCTTCGCGCTGGATGATCCAAACGGCTTCTGCTCCCTGCTTGAACGTGATCCGGGGACAGGCGGCATCACGCGTGCCTACATTGAGTATGCCAACCAGGGCAGGCTGCAAATCAGTGGTGTGGACCTTAGCATGCGCTGGAGCGCCGACATGGCGGATCTTGGCCTGCAGAGCCTGCCCGGTAGCTTGTCGATCAGCACCAACATGAACTTCCTGCTGGAACAGATTCAGCGTTATGGTGTTGCCAATATTGATGACTATGCCGGCTTTGGTGGTGCTGCCAAGTTCCGTGCCAGCACCGGGTTTACCTACGGTTGGGATCGTCATCGCCTTACCCTGACCTGGACCTATCGTGATGCATCAGACACAGCGACATCCTTCGCTACAGTTGCCAACACAACGGGTACCACGGGACCGACCCTGCAGCGCAACTTGCAGTTGGCCGGTTACGAGGACACCCACTTGTTCAACCTGACCGCAGGTACCATCCTTTACGACACGAATGTATCGTTCAGCGTCAGTAACCTGCTCGACTCTGAACCGCGTCCAGGTGGATACGATATCAGAGACCCGCGTGCAGGCTTCGGCAGCTTCAGCCCCTTCGATGATCTGAATGGCCGTCGCTATTCTTTCAACGTGTCGAAAGAGTATTGAGCGCGGTATCACGCAACGATCCATTCCTCCGCTTTCCTGGCCAATGCCGGGAGAGGCGAAGGAGCAAAAAAGGCGGCGGGTGGCGACACTTGCCGCTTTTTTATGAACTGAATTCAGCTCTACTTAAACTTCCATGACCTTGGAATACGAAGGGAGAAATCGATGAACGCTGCGCCTGAGTCCACTGGCATCGCGGTAGCCCGCGCGTTTGACGAGACTGGCCGTTTCGCCGAAGCCATGGAGGCTCTCAAAGCCGCGAGCTTGAAGGGCGATCTGGCTGCCATGACCGAGCTAGCGCATCGCCTGTTGGTCGGCGACCGTGCTCCAAAGAGCCCGAAGCATGCGTTGTATCTGCTGGGAGAAGCCGCCAAGAAAGGTGAAGCACGCGCACTGGCGCGTCTAGCAGCCCTGACGGCTGCCGGTGCTTATGTACGGCAGGACTGGCAGAAGGCGTTGCAGTTGCTGGGTCAGGCCGCTGTGGCTGGTGATGCTGCGGCGCGCGGTCAACTCGCGTGTCTACAGCCATCCGCTGCACCGCCTGCGGATTGGCAGGAAATGGCACAGCGCATTCCGCTGCAGTATTGGCTTGAGGCCGCGGAGCAAGTCCCGCTACATGAGAATGTGCGCCGAGTGTCAGAACTCGCGCCGCTGTCTGTGTGCGAATGGCTGATTGGCCGCGCGCAGGGCCGGCTCGGGCCGGCGCTGGTCTATGACGCCGTCAGCCGCGAGAACCAGATCCACGAGATGCGCACCAATACCATGGTGCTATTCGACTACTCGACTTTCGATGTGGTCCAGTTCCTCGTCCAGTCACGCATGTCCCGCACTTGTGGCTATCCCATGCAGCATTTCGAGGCGCCGATGGTGCTGCATTACGACGTCGGTCAGCAGATCACACCGCACTTTGATTTTATCGATGCCAACGCAGCGGACTATGCCGAGCAGATCCGCGAGCATGGTCAGCGCATGATCACCTTCCTGCTTTACCTAAACGATGGCTATGAAGGCGGGGAGACTACTTTTCCGGAGCTTGGCATTGCCAATCGCGGCAGGTCCGGGGCTGGGCTTTATTTCATCAATGCCCACGCTGATCTCACCCCGGACCGGCGCATGCTGCATACCGGTTCGCCACCTGTGCAGGGAGAGAAGTGGATCGTCTCCCAGTTCATCGTCAGCAAACGCCTGCGCCCCTGAACCCGCCCCGGCAGTCAATGGTCAATTTTGGTTCAAGGCTGCCAAACCGGGTTGAACCGGCTGACCATTCTGTTTACAGCAAATATTCAATATGAGAGCATCATTTCGCCTTTCGAAAAGATAGAGGCGTCATAGAGCGCCACCACCACCCGCACCACGGTCAAACCTCACTACACATACAGGCGGATTTTTTGCTTGTGATCCGTAGGTAGTCCAGATCGCCTGATTGTAAAGGGCGGTAAAAGCACTGATTTGCCGGCAAACCCCCTTCCAGGTGGATAGCCGGGCAATAACAACGAGCGGCAAGCTTTCCCACCGTTTATCTCTGGGAGAAGCGTTTTTGTTGCACTTCAAAAAATAAAATTAATCGGGGTTAGTCACAATGACAAACAATAGAAAGATTTGTATTTCGCAAAAGGTGCTGACGACAGCCATGGCTGCCATCTTCGCGAGCATGTCAGGCAATGCACTCGCTGCACAGGAAGATCCCGATGCCGCGGCAGCTTCAGATCTTGAAGAGATCATGGTCACTGGTTCAAGGGTACGCGCAGTCTCCGGCATGACAGCACCAACGCCGGTCACCGCAATTACCTTGGATGAATTGACCGGTTTCAACCCAGGCTCCACCGTAGCGGAACAGCTCGACAACCTGCCGCAGTTCTTTTCCACCAACACTGCCCAACGCGGCGGTAACGCAGTCAGCACCACGGCTGGCGGCAGCTATTTGAACCTGCGCGGCATGGGTCAGAACCGTACCCTGGTTCTCCTCAACGGTTCGCGCATCATTGCAGCTGATGCCAACGGCAGCGTAAACATCGACAACTTCCCGCAAGCACTCATGACCCGTGTAGACGTGGTGACCGGCGGTGCGTCGGCAGCCTACGGCGCCGATGCTGTGGCAGGTGTCGTCAACTTCGTGCTTGATCGTGAATTCGAAGGCCTGAAAACCCGCTTTTCCACTGGTATCACTGAAGAGATGGATGGTGAGAACTACAGTTTCAGCGTCGCCGGTGGCAAGAGTTTCCTTGATGGCCGCCTGCATTTGATTGGCTCGGTCGATGCCCGCCAGATCGATCAGATCGGTCCCGACAATGAGCGCTGGGACAACTGGAATGAGGTAGGCCATGTGCGCAATCCACTTTGGACCTCACTGACTGCCACACCGAATGTACCGCAACGCATCACAGTACCATATGTGTACCCTGCAATTGCCAATCCGCAAGGCATGATCACATCGTCGAATACCGGGTTCGCTTACAACCGCTGGACCTTCACGGATGACGCCAAGGACATTCGTCCCTACACCCCGGGCAGTTATCTGTCCCTCACGGGTGCCGGCGCAGCCAGCAACCAGGCCGCCGGCCCGGAATACAACAACTATGTAGCGTCAACCAGTCGTGGTGTGCGTGGCAACGACGTTGCCCAACGCTCCTTCTTCCTGGCTGCCAAGTATGACGTTACCGATCAGTTGAGCGTTAATGTGCAGTCGATCTTCGGCCGTTCAGAGTCCAACTTCTACGGTCAGCCCAGCAACATCACTATTCCTGGTGCGCAATACCAGTGGACGATCCAGCAGGAAAACCCTTTCCTGCCGGCACGCCTCAAAGCTGAGATGGTGCGGTTGAACCTCGCCACCATCAACGTGAACAAGACCGGCAATATCTATGGCCCCGGTCTGATCAATATCTATGATGACCGCGGTGATCGCAGTGTTGGTCAGTTGGAATCCCATACGGTTGGCTTCGAGTTCGATTTTGAAAACGGCTGGAACCTGACCGGTAACTTCCAGCGCGGCGAATCCACAGTCGCCTCCGGCATCCTGAACGTCCCCCGCATCGACAAGTTTTTCATGGCGATGGACGCGGTGGTCGATCCGGCTACCGGCAAGACGGTTTGTAACATCGCCTTGAGAAACCCCAGCTCCGCTGAGCTGACGGCGTTCATGGTTGGCAAAAAAGTGTCGAGCCCTCTGACGCCTGACGGGGTAACGGCAAGCTCGCCGATCGGGCCACTGACTCCTTCGGAATGTGTACCCTTCAACCCATTTGGTCTCGGCAATGCCAATCTGGCAGCCAAAGACTGGATCGAAGAAGAAGGCAAAAAGCAGGACCGTATTCTGGAACAGGATTTCGCCGAATTGCTGCTGACTGGCCAAGTACATGAAGGCTGGGGCGCAGGCCCGATCGGATTGGCCGCCGGTTTGACCTGGCGCGATGAGTCTTTCGATCAGGTTAACTTCCCTGGCTACGGCGAACGCGGCCTGTTGAACGCGCCGACGCTGGGCATCCGTAACATCCCGATCGGTTTTGCCAACGCCGGTAACCGTTCACTGCATCCCTTTTCCGCAATTGGAGTCGGTGGTGGTGATAACGGTGTTTGGGAATGGTTCACAGAGCTGAACGTGCCGATCTGGGAGTGGGATTCCGGACAGTCCCTGGGCACCACACTGGCTTTCCGTAGTTCTGATTACGACAAAGCCGGCCGTCAGGAAAGCTGGAAGCTCGGTCTAGATGCCGAGCTCTTCAGTGATCTGCGCTGGCGCTTCACCAAGTCACGCGACATTCGTGAGCCGAACTTTGCTGAGTTGTATCTGACGACTACCGGTGGCGGCTCTGTTATTGATCCCGTGTTTGGTACCACCAACGCTTCGTTGACCTCCTTGGGCGCACCGAACCTGATCCTTGGGCCAGAGTTTGGTAACACCATCACCACCGGCTTGATCTATCAGCCCAGTTTCGCCGATTGGGCCGAAGGCATTCAGGTGTCGGTGGACTGGTATGAGATTGACCTGATTGGCGCCGTCAACCTCTACGGTAACCAGCGTATCGTAGATGACTGCTTCCAGACAGGTGCTGCCAGTGCGTGTAGCCTGATTTCGCGCGATGCCGGTACCAATACCATCACGCGTATCCTCAACCAGTACATCAACGCGGGGAACGCCCAGACCCGCGGTGTGGATCTGGAGATGGCATACACGATGGAGCCCAACTTCTTCGGCAGCGAGGTCGAGAGCTTCTCGATTCGTGCCCTGGCTGGATTCCTGGGTGAGAACTCCACAAAAACTGCTGCTGGCACGACGGCCGATCAAGTCATGGCGCAAGCGCGTCCAGAGTACAAGGCGACCATCAGCTCCAACTACAGTGTTGGTCCCTGGGGTGTGATGCTGCAAGGCACCTACGATGGCGACACAACGGTCCTCAACACCTGGAACGTTACGACCTTCGACGTGGATGACAATACGATACCCTCACAAACGGTCTTCAGCCTGGCGGGTATGTATACGGGTGACATGAGCAGTGGTGGTCAGTGGCGCGCGTCCCTCAACGTGACCAATATGTTTGACCGCGCCCCCCCGGCTATTGCCGGTGCCGGCGGACAGTCGTACAGCACCAGTCACGATACCTTGGGTCGGCGCTATCAGCTGAGTTTGAACATGGATTTCTGACAGGTCAGCATGACTGACAGGAACAGGAATCAGTAAAGGCAAAGGATTGCCACTCCCCTGGAAACGCCGGGGCGGACTGGGAAGAGGTCTGCTCCGGCTTTTTCTTTTTCATGTACCGGCCGCAACTTCATTTACAAACAATTGGCGCCGTTCGAGGACACTTGCTTCGAACGCCGCAGGCGCTCTTATTTCAGACCCAGTTCCGCGTTGACGATGGCGGCACCTTTGCCCAGCGCAAACAAGCCATGTTCTCGAAAGCCGTTTGGGCATTTTTGGCGGAATTATTCCAGTAATTTCAGTATGCTGGACAGATCAGATGCAGCACAGGCACTATC
>CAMDML010000074.1 GCA_945902215.1 Klebsiella pneumoniae
ATCAACTACTTCGTCCATACGGGCTTGCAGGATGCCGTCCTTGTCTTTCGCGAGCAGCGCATCCCAATGCCGGCCCCACACCACTTTGATAACATTCCAGCCAGCGCCGCGGAAGATGCCTTCGAGTTCCTGAATGATCTTGCCGTTGCCACGCACTGGACCATCGAGGCGCTGCAGGTTGCAGTTGATAACAAAATTCAGGTTGCCGAGACCCTCGCGCGCGGCGAGGCTGATTGCGCCCAGCGACTCCGGTTCGTCGCACTCGCCATCGCCGAGAAAGGCCCAGATCTGCCGGTCGCCCTGCTTCACCAGATCGCGGTTGTCGAGATACTTCAGCACATGCGCCATGTAGATGGCCTGCAGCGGTCCGAGACCCATGGACACTGTCGGGAACTGCCAGTAGTCAGGCATCAGCCACGGATGCGGATACGAGGACAAACCGCCGCCATCCACTTCCTGGCGGAACTTGTCGAGTTGCTCGGACGTCAGGCGGCCCTCGAGGAAAGAGCGTGAGTACATTCCGGGCGACGCGTGGCCCTGGAAGTACACGAGGTCGCCGAGATGGTTGTCACTAGGGCCACGGAAGAAATGGTTGAAGCCGATGTCGTACAGCGTTGCGCTGGAAGAGAAGGTGGAGATATGGCCGCCGAGGTCATAACCCAGCTTGCCGGCGCGCATCACCATGGCCAGAGCATTCCATCTGACGATGCCGCGGATCTTGCGCTCCATGTAGAGATCGCCGGGCAAGGTTGCTTCCTGCGCGACCGGAATCGTGTTGCGGTAAGGCGTGGTCAGCGAGTCGAGGGGCAGCTGCTGACCGGACTCGGTGGACTTGTTGATCAGGCTCTTCAGCAGGAACTGGGCTCGTTCCGTACCCTGAGTACGAATGACGGAGGAAAGCGAATCCAGCCATTCAAGTGTTTCCTGGGGGTCGGTATCGCGCATTTTTTCGGTCATAACTGTTTGCTCTGCAAGGACTTACGGGTGCTGTAGTTAAATTACAATAGAGCCAGATTCTACTGTACGTTTTCCCGATTTTCCAACTTGGGGAAGGCTAAATGTAGTTAAACTACAAAACTGCCAGCCCCGCTTTTGTGAATTTTCACTAAAGCACTGATTTATCAAAGCTCTGTCTTTGTAGTGAGCCGCACCCGTCCCCAGTTATACGTACTACGCTTGTGAGAGGTATTGCCGGTATCGATCCCACTCGAAACAGGGACCAGGATCAGTTTTGCGCCCTGGTGCAATGTCGGAATGGCCAACGATACGCGCTGGGCTAAGCGCCGGATAGTGCTGCAGCAACAGGCGGGTGACCCGCGCCAGCTGTTCATATTGGATTCCGGTGAACTCGGTGTCATCCGTGCCTTCCAGTTCAATACCGATGGAGAACTCATTGCACTCCTCCCTGCCCTCGAAGCTGGAGCGGCCAGCGTGCCAGGCCTTCCGGTTGAAAGGGACGTACTGGGTGAGTGCGCCATCGCGGCGAATCAGCAGGTGTGAGGACACTTTCAGAGCGCAGATCTCGGCAAAATAAGGATGCGCTTTGGCGTCAAGCCGGTTGCAGAACAATTCAGTGATATGCGGGCCGCCGAATTCACCGGGTGGCAGGCTGATGTTGTGAATCACCAGCAGGCTGATGCTTTCATCGAGAGGCCGGTCGCTGCAATTGGGCGACGGCACCCGCTCAGCCGTGTTAAGCCAGTGATTATCGAGTTCCAGCTCCGGCGCCATTGCGGTTTGCCTTCCAGTTGCATTGAAGATGGATGCTAGGGGACACCTGTCAGGATGGCAAGAAAACCCCGCGCATGGAGGGATGTTACAGCCCAGCGGCTATAATGCGACCCGGCGTCACTTTAGCTGTATTTTGCTGCATTTTGCTGCACTTGGAAAAACATGAATAACGCGCTTACTGCGAACCCCCTGTTTGCCGGACTGCAACAAACTGTTGCGGCGGCGCTAGCGGAAGACGTTGGCACCGGTGACATTACCGCCGCCCTCGTACCACAAACGCAAACCGCGGAAGCCACCGTGCTGTGCCGGGAACACGCCGTAATTTGCGGCGAGGTTTGGGTCAGCGAAGTGTTTCGGCAGCTGGACTCCACTATTACCTTGCACTGGTTGCGCCGCGACGGCGAGCGTATTCGACCGGAAGAAACTGTATTTATCGCCAAGGGTCCTGCGCGCGCGCTGCTGACAGCGGAACGCACGGCACTCAATTTCCTGCAGACCTTGTCAGGTGTGGCGACAGCCGCCCGCGAATACGTGGATCTTGTCAGCCACACCAGCGTGAAAATTCTCGACACCCGCAAAACCATTCCGGGACTGCGGCTGGCCGAGAAATACGCGGTACTTACCGGGGGCTGCCACAATCATCGCCTCGGGTTGTACGACGCTTTCCTGATCAAGGAAAACCACATCAGTGCCTGCGGCGGCATCACCGCCGCGATTGCCACGGCGCGCAGCATGCACCCGGACCGCACGATAGAAGTGGAAGTGGAAACCATGGCGCAACTGGAAGAAGCGCTGGCTGCACGCGCTGATATTGTAATGCTGGATAATTTCAGTCTCGACCTGACCCGGGCGGCGGTCGCCCTGAACAAGGGGCGGGCGAAACTGGAAGCTTCCGGAGGTTACACCACCGAAACGCTGGTGGCGGTGGCTGAGACTGGAGTTGATTACATCTCGGTGGGCTCGCTGACCAAGCACATCAGAGCTACCGACTTTACGCTGTTGTTTACCAGTGTGTGATCCTCTACAAATCCTCGCGCAACATCCTGTAAGTCCACTGTGGAGGAAGTTCATGCTGTCACTGATCCGCCGGTTCCGTCTGTCGCTGCTGGGCGGCCTTGCGCTGACCCTGGTTGCGGCCACTGTGGCCGCGCAGCAAATTCCCCGTTCCGAACTGCCCCCGGAAGCTTTTACTCTGCCGCTTGATGCGGAGATTCCGTCAGAACCCAGGATCATCACCGGCGCCTTCACCAATGGTCTGCGCTATTACATTCGTGAAAGTGACGAGCCGGCAAATCGCGCCGAATTGCGCTTCGTCGTCAATGCCGGATCGGTACTCGAAACGGAAGCACAACTGGGCCTGGCGCATTTTCTGGAGCACATGGCGTTCAACGGCAGCGTGCATTTCGCGAAGCAGCAACTTCTCGGTTACATGCAATCGATCGGGATGCAGATCGGCGCGGGCGTAAATGCTCACACTTCCTTCGATGAAACCGTCTATGAACTGGAGGTGCCGACCGAAAACCCGATACACATGGAAACGGCATTTCAAATCATGCAGGACTGGGCGACAGGGCTCACCCTCGATCCGGTCGAGGTCGAACTCGAACGCGGCGTCGTAATTGAAGAGTGGCGCCAAAGCCAGGGCGCGCAGACCCGCATCATGGACGCACAGCTTCCGGTGATCATGAAAGATTCGCGCTACGCGATACGCTCGCCGATAGGTACGCCTGACAACCTGCGCACCTTCGACATCGAAGCATTGCGCAGCTTCTACCGCGACTGGTATCGGCCCGACCTGATCGGCGTTATCGCGGCAGGGGATTTCGATGCCACTGTGGTCGAAGCACTCATGCGCAAATATTTCGAGGCCATCCCGGCCCCGGCAAATCCAAAGGTACGCACCGTTTTCACGATGCCGGAGCACGCCGAGACCGAGTTCGTGATCACTACCGATCCCGAAGTGCCCGTCATCCAACTGGCGGTGATGTACAAGAAGCCGGCCTACGAAGACTGGACGGTAGGGCGCTACCGGCAGTGGATGGTCGAACAACTCTTTGACTCCATATTGAACACGCGCCTGCAGGAAATTACGCGTCAGTCCGCTTCGCCCTTCCTCGATGCCGGCTCGGGAAGCGATTCGCCGGTGCGTCCACTGTCCACTTACACACTGTTCGCATCGGTGGCGGAAAACGGCATTCCGCGCGCACTGGAAGCGCTGCTGCTCGAAGCGGAGCGCGTGGCGCTCTTCGGTTTTTCCGCCGCCGAACTCGAACGCCACAAGGTCGCGCGGATGCGATTCTGGGACCAGCAGTACAACGACCGGGAAAATCGTAACTCGACCTCGCACGCAGAGGAACTCATCCGCGCCTATCTGATCGGCGAAGTCACCCCCGGCGCCGCATGGGAATACGCGCTGAACGCCCGCTTCCTGCCTGAAATCACGCTGGAGGAAATCAATCAGTTCGCCCGGGGCTGGCTTGGTCCCGCGAACCGCGTGGTGGCGATTACCGCACCGGAGCAGCCAGGGCTTACGATGCCGACTCGCGAGGAGCTCCGTGCCGTAGTCGCGTCCGTGTCCGGGACCGAACTCACTGCGCGCGAGGAAACAGTTTCCGAAGATGACCTGCTGCCTGTCATTCCGCAGGGCTCGCCTGTGGTCTCTACGCAGACACTGGCGGGCGGTCTCACCGAGTGGGTGTTGGAGAATGGCGTCAAGGTCATCCTCAAACCGACCGGCTTCAGGCAGGACGAGATTCTGTTCGCCGGTTTCAGTGAGGGTGGTACCTCGCTGGCCAGTGACGAGGATTTCATTGCCGCAAGTACCGCTGTTGCCATCATCGCCAATGGCGGTGCCGGCAGTTTCAACGGCGTCGAACTGCAACGCAAACTGACAGGCACGCTCGTCGGCGTGGCGCCTTACATCACCGAATTTGAGGAAGGCTTGCGCGGCGGCGGCTCGCCTGCCGATCTCGAAACCTTGCTGCAGCTCATTTACCTGCGCATGACGGCCCCGCGTGCTGATGCCGTGGCATTCGACGTATACCAAACGCAATTCCGCTCGGTGTTGCAGAACCGCAGTGCCGACCCTACGGTAGTATTTGAAGACGCCTTCGGCCGCCTGTTGTTCCAGAATCATCCACGGCGGCAGCCACCAACACCCGTGACAATCGACCAGGCCGATCTCGCCAAGTCATTGCGCTTCTACCAGGAACGTTTCGGGGACGCGAGCGGCTTCACGTTCATTTTTGTCGGCAACATCGACCCGGCGCGCATGCAACCGCTGGTAGAGACTTACCTCGGCGGCCTGCCGGCGTCGGGAAAACAGGAGTCGTGGCGTGACGTAGGCGTGCGCTTCCCGACGGGCCTTGTCGAGGAGACCGTCCGGCGCGGGCTGGAACCGCAAGCTCAGACGCGGATAGCCTTCCTCGGCAATTTCAATATTCGCGACAATCATGCGCGTGCGCGTCTTGGCGCGGTGGTTCAGGTACTACAAGGACGGTTGAACGGCGTCATGCGCGAACAGCTCGGGGGGACGTACGGCGTGGATGTAACCCCGCAAATGAACTCGCAACCGATCGAGACCGCAGGCGTTATCGTTACCTTTGGCTCGGCGCCGGAGCGCGTCGACGAATTGACCGCCGCGCTATTCGCGGAAATCGAAGGCTTCAAGGAATTGGGACCGACTGCCGCGGAAATGCAAGACATCCGCACCTATTTCCAGCGTACGCAGGAAACCAATATCGAGCAGAACGGATTCTGGCTGCAGCAGCTCGTGCAGGCCGCAGGCATGAAGATCGAACCGCTGGCACGTGACATCCTCGAACAACAGTTTGTGATCGATTCACTGACGTCGGAGGCCGTTCGGGACACCGCGCGCCAGCTTCTCGACCCCGCCAATCACATCAGGCTGACGCTGCTGCCGACTCTTTAGACCTGCGTGCGAACACGCAGGGGCTGAGGGCTCCTTAGACCTGCGTGCGAACACGCAGGGGCTGAGGGCTCCGGGCGTTAAAGCCGTTCGATCGTAACGTTCCTGAATTTCACCACACCCTGACCATACTGCAGTGTGATCGGTCCGCTGGAGTACGTGGCATCGTTGAAGTCCACCGTGGTGGTACCGTTTAGCACGAGCACGATATGGTCGCCCTGCGCGGTAATGTCATACGTGTTCCACTGCCCTGCCGTGTTCAGGTTTTCGGTGGGTGAGGCGTGATTAACGATGCCACCCGTGCGATACGCCGGATCGGGACGCGTGTCGAAGATGTTGGCTTCATAGGCATTGCGATCCACAACCGCAGCAGGATCAGAGGCGCGGAAGAACACGCCGCTATTGGCACCCTCGTTGGTCCAGAACTCGGCATGCAGGCGGAAATCCGTGAAACTTTCCTTCGAGACCAGATGACCGGCTCCCATGTCGGCGACAAACTCACCGCTCTCAATGCGCCAATTGGCGTCGCCAATCTGGTTCCAGGCGTCAAAACTGCCGGACAAGTTTGTCGCTTCGGCAGCCAGCGCCAGCAGCGGCAGGGCCACGAGACCGCAGGCCAAGAATTTCAATTTGGAGTTAAGCATGGGTATGTCCTCTATGAATGAAGGGTGATATTACTCCGAATCCTTGTAAATCAGTGTGGTCACCTGCTCGGATAGGAGTCCAAACAGGAACACGATGATCGCGGTAATGAACAACACAGCGCTCATGTTGGTAAAGGTGTGGTAGGCAGCAAAGGTGTAGAGGTAATAAATAAGCCCGACACTGAAAAAACTAAACGCAATCGGAATGAAAATCTTGAGCGGCGAATACAGAGTGCCGATCTTGAAGATGATCAGGAAGAACCTGATGCCGTCCTTGATAAGACTGATATGGCTCTTGCCTTCACGCACACCGGCGTGAATGGGCACATAACTGACTGAAAAGCCGGCGCGGAAAAACGCCATGGTGATCGTGGTGGGATAGGAAAAGCCATTGGGTAAAAGATAGAGGAATTGGCGGAATTTTTTGCGATTTACAACACGCAGACCGGAGGTAAGATCCTGGATTTGCTGGCCGGAGATCCAACTCGACAAGCGGTTATACACGGTATTGGCTATGAGACGTCCGACACTGGCCTGCGAGGAAGCAGAACGCGCCCCCACCACCATGTCAAAGCCACCCGAGCGGTGATGCTCCAGCAGGCGCTGCACATCGGCGGGCGCGTGCTGCCCGTCGCCATCCATGAATACCACGGTGTCGTGCGTGGCATTGCGCGCGCCGGACTTGATACTGGCGCCGTTGCCCTTGCTGTACTGGTGGGTAACCACCCGCACACTGCACGCCGCGCAGACCGCAAGCGTGTCGTCCGTGGAGCCATCGTTGACCACGATGATTTCCGCGGCCGGGAACATGGCGCGCAATTCCGGCAGGAAGCGGCGCAGGTTGACGGCCTCGTTGCGGGCAGGCAGGACAATTGAGACAGACTCTGTGGAACTCATGCGGATACCCCGGTTAAGAGATTTCCGTATTATGCTGATTTATTTGAGATTGTCAGTATGGTTTGCCAGCCTTTTTCATGGCAAAAAGACAAACTTACAGTAAACTTGAAGCAGTCTCGGAGCTTCCCAAGCCGCCATGCAACAGCCTCCGCACAACATGTCGAGTGAAGTGATCATCACCGGTCTGGCCCGGCGGCTGGTCGCTGACAAGTTGCTTGAGCGTGAAGCCGCAGTGGTTGCCTGCGCCGGCGCCGAGCATGCTGGTACGCCGCTGGTTCGGCATCTGGTCAAAAACAAGCTGCTGCCAAGCCGTGTGATTGCACAGGCTGCTTCCAGCGAATTCGCTCTGCCCCTGGTGGATGTCACTGCGCTTGATCCCGCGCATTTCCCGCTCACCAAAGTTGATCCCAAGCTGATTCGCAAGTACAACGTGCTGCCCTTGCTGAAAAAGGGTAACAAGCTGTTTCTCGCGGTATCCGACCCCTCAGACATAAACGCCCTCAACGACATAAAGTTCCAGACCAGCTCCTCGCTGGAACTGGTGGTGGTGGAAGACGACAAGCTCTTCAGCACAATCTGTAGCCTGCTCGATACCAAGGAGAATGAAGCCAGCAATTTCAGCGATCTGGAAGGCATGGGGCTGGATGACATCAACATCGAAATTGTCGAGGAAGGAGTAGCTGCAAGCGACGCCACCGCCGAGGTCGAGGATGAGGCTCCAATCGTAAGTTTCGTCAACAAGGTGTTGCTGGACGCGATCAAGGACGGCGCGTCAGACATCCATATTGAGCCCTACGAGAAGATCTACCGCGTGCGTTTCCGCGTTGACGGCATACTAAAAGAAATCGCCCGGCCTCCGCTCAATATCGCCACTCGCATCTGTTCGCGCGTGAAGATCATGTCGTCAATGGACATATCGGAACGACGCTTGCCGCAAGACGGCCGTATCAAACTGAAGCTGTCGCGTACCAAGGCCGTGGATTTCCGCGTCAACACACTGCCGACCCTGTGGGGCGAGAAAATCGTGTTGCGTATTCTCGATCCAAGCAGCGCCCAGCTCGGTATCGATATGCTCGGCTATGAAGCACACCAGAAGCAGTTGTACATGAGCGCACTGCATCAGCATCAGGGCCTGATTCTGGTTACCGGCCCACCGGCAGCGGCAAGACTGTATCGCTCTACACCGGTTTGAACATTCTCAACACCCAGGAAAAAAACATTTCCACCGCGGAAGATCCGGTGGAGATCAACCTCGAAGGCGTCAACCAGGTGGCGGTAAACCACAAAGTAGGGCTGACCTTCGCAACGGCATTGCGCGCCTTTCTGCGTCAGGACCCGGACGTGGTGATGGTGGGCGAGATCCGCGACCTCGAAACTGCCGAAATTGCCATCAAGGCTTCACAGACCGGGCACCTTGTGCTGTCCACATTGCACACCAACAGTGCACCGGAAACACTCACCCGTCTCCAGAACATGGGGGTCCCCTCTTACAACGTTGCCACCTCCGTCACGCTGATCATTGCCCAGCGCCTTGCACGCCGCCTGTGCAAGCACTGCAAAAAGCCCCTGAAGCTGCCGCCACGCATCCTGATGCAGGAAGGCTTCAAAGAAGCCCAGTTGAAGGGCTTGCAACTCTACGGTGCGGTAGGCTGCGCCAAATGCAACGACGGCTACAAAGGCCGCGTCGGCGTGTACGAAGTGCTGCCGATCACCGATAGAATTTCACGCGCGATTATGGATAATGGGACTTCGATCCAGATCGCTGATATTGCACGCGACGAGGGCTACCCCAACCTGCGTACCTCGGCTTTGGACAAAGTGGCACAGGGTCTCACCAGTCTCGCAGAAGCAAACCGCATTACCTAATCATCAGGCGCCAACCCTTCGTACGAGGAGCCAAACATGGCAACGGCAAGCGCAAAACAGGATGTCTACACATGGACCGGGCAGGACGGTCGCGGCAATCCCCAGAAAGGTGAAATGCCCGGCGCCAGTCAGGCAGTGGTCAAGGCGCAACTGCGCAAGCAGGGCATCCGCGTCAACAAGGTCAGCAAGAAAGGCAAGCCCATGTTTGGGCCATCCAAGCCGAAGATCAAGCCGATGGATATTGCGATCTTTGCCCGCCAGCTAGCCACCATGATGAAAGCCGGCATCCCACTGGTGCAGTCGTTCGAGATTGTTGGCGAAGGCCTTGTCAATGCGTCCATGCGCCAACTCGTGGCAACGATCAAGGATGAGGTTGCTGCCGGGAACAACTTTGCCGATGCCATCCGCAAACATCCGCGCCAGTTCGATGAACTGTTCTGCAACCTGGTGGAAGCTGGCGAGCAATCCGGTGCCCTGGAGACCATGCTCGACCGCCTTGCTACCTACAAGGAAAAATCCGAAGCGCTGAAGTCCAAGATCAAAAAAGCCATGAACTACCCGATCACCGTACTTTCCATTGCGCTGATCGTCACCGGCATCCTGCTGGTTAAAGTGGTACCGCAATTTGCCGAAACCTTTTCCAGCTTCGGCGCAGAACTGCCGGTGTTCACCCAGTTCGTGATGAAGATATCTGACTTTGCCATCAAATGGTGGCTGTACGTGCTCGGGGGTGTCGGTATCGCTGGCTACTCGTTCGGTGAAGCCAAGATGCGTTCCAAGAAGTTTGCCGAAGGTGTCGAACGGCTTTCGCTGAAGTTGCCGGTAATCGGAGAAATTCTCGAAAAATCTGCACTGGCCCGTTTCACCCGCACCCTCTCCACCACGTTCGCAGCAGGTGTGCCGCTGCCAGAAGCTCTTGTGTCCTGCGCTGGCGCCACTGGCAACGTGGTATACCGCAATGCCCTGATGAAAGTACGCGACGACGTCACCTCAGGCCTGCAACTGACCTACTCCCTGCGCGCCGGACAAATCTTTCCGATCATGATCCTGCAGATGGTGTCGATCGGGGAGGAATCGGGCGCGCTCGACGCCATGCTCGACAAGTGCGCCACCTTTTACGAAGCCGAGGTGGACAACGCCGTAGACGGGCTTACCTCGATGATGGAACCACTCATCATGGCCGTGCTCGGGGTACTTGTGGGCGGCTTGATGATCGCGATGTATATGCCCATCTTCCAGATCGGCTCCGTTGTATAAACGCCAGAATCTGCTATGGCATATAAAGCGTGACCTATACTGAATTTTTTACCGGCAATCCTCTGGTTCTGCCGCTGTTCACTCTGATCCTGGGCTTGATGATCGGCAGTTTCCTGAACGTGGTGATCTACCGCCTGCCGCTGATGATGCAAAACGAGTGGCGTGCGCAGTGCCATGAATTCCTGGAATTGCCGCAGCCTGACGCTCCGCAAAGCACCTTCGCTGTTTTCAATCTCGCCAAACCAGATTCGCACTGTCCACAATGCAAGCACGCCATCGGTGTAGCTGAAAACATTCC
>CAMDML010000075.1 GCA_945902215.1 Klebsiella pneumoniae
TTCCTTGATACCGGTGGCTCGTCGATGCTGGCTGCCACCCTGGTACTGACCTTGAACGAGCGTCTTGGCTCCACACTCACTTTACGCCAAGCACTCACCACGCCACCAACCGTAAGCAGTATCGTCAAGCTTCTCATGCGTTGAAACACCTGTTTTGCGCAAGCCGCACAATCTGTTCCTGAAACAGCGACAACAGCTTTTGTACTTCCATACTGGTCAAAACCTCTTGCGCATAGTCAATCCGGCAAACCCAGGCTCCTGCTGACCTGACAATCTCCACCTTCAGGGGATGCTGGCCGTATGGCAGGGTCAAGGCTTCTACTGCCACATCAAGTCCGGCGAAATCCGGGTGTGCTTGTGGCAGGTTCTGCATGGCAAAGAGGATGTCACACCAGGGATTGCCGCTCGGCAACAAGGCCGGATTGAGTGCCCTGGCCAAAAATGGCAAGGGTATTTCACGATGACACAGGGCATTAACCAAACTCCTTTGCACTTGGCGCAAAGCGTCGAGTTCATCCATCTCCGGTGTGATGCGGTCGCGTGTCACCAGAAGATTGACGAAAAACCCGATGCTTTGTTCTTGCGCACTGGTGGTGCGCACATTAACCGGCAGCCCGATATTCAGTTCATCAATTCCGCTTAGCGTACTGAGCGTCAGGCGCAAGGCTGTTAGCAGGAATGCCGACAGATCTATTTGCGTGTGCTGCACTGCCTTTTGCACATGTGCCAGACCAGATTCCGGCAGCTGAAGTTCTGCAAGCGCCATTGCAAAGGGCCAGCGCTGGGGACCGGTTAAGGGCCAACTGGCAAGCTGGTCGGCACCCGCCAGCTGTGTACGCCACCAGTCCAGTTCAGTGACCAATGGCGACAACTGGTTATGACAAAAATCGCGGAAGCTACAATCAACACCAACCTCTTGCCAGTGCGGGTTTTGCATTAACGCCGTGTAGGCTGCGGCCAGATGCTGCAGCAGCACAGACCCCGACCAACCATCGCTGATGCAATGATGCAGGCACAGCAGCAAGGACCAGGTTCGGTAACCTGTTGCCAGCAGTTGAAACCGCACCAAGGGGCCATGGACCAGATCGAAGGGCTGCGCGGCCAGCGCACGCAGTAACTTGGGTGCGGCCTGCGCTGCGACTGCAACGGCCTCCAGCGTCACCTCTTCAACCGGGTCAATGGTACAAACCAGTTGCTGTGCCTGCACATCAAAATTGAATCGGCTACGCAACACTTCATGCCTGCGCAACAGTACAGTCAGTGCGCGCGCGAGTACATGCACCTGCAAATCTCCTGTCAAATGCAATACTGCCGCTGTGTTGTAAAGACCAGAAGAGCCAGAGAGTTGTTCGGCGAACCATAGCCCAGCCTGCCCTGCGCTGGCCTGAAAGTATTCCGGCACAGACTTGCCCGCTACCGGGTGTGGCGGTGTCTGAACCGGCGCTGCCCACTGGCTGGGGGCTGCTGCGACACAGCTTTGCGTCATCTTGCGCGGGGTGCTGAAGCGCGCCACCTCCCGCAACTCCAGATTCACGCCCAGTCGCTCACGGATGCGCACCAGCACCCGGGTCATCTGCAACGAATCACCCCCGTTCAGGAAAAAATTACTGTCTTGATCAAGCCAGCCATCCGGACACTCCAGTACTTCCCGCCAGATAGCCAGCACTGTGCTCAACAGTGCACTATTCACGACACCTTCCGCAGGCACGCCAGGTAGTCTTGTTCCAGCAACGCTGCTACGGCTAACCGATCACGCTTGTCCGACAGGTTGCGCGGAATGGCCTTGGCCAACAACAACCACGCTGGCGTTGCATGCAGGGGCCCATGCTCAAGGAACCAGTCAACCAGCCCCGCTGCTGTCTGGCGACTGTCAGCACGTAGACAAACCATGACGCCGAGGCGCTGATTACCCTTGGCAACGGCAAAACCTGCCGCCATGCAATCTATAACATCGGCATGACCCAGCAACACTTGCTCCACATCCGCCGGGTAAACATTCCGCCCGTTGACGACACACATCGCGTCTACCCGCCCGAGGAAATAAAAAAAGCCCAATGCATCGCACCGGAGACGATCGCCAGTGCGATACCAGCCATCCACAAACTTTTCCGCATTCAACTGTGGATCGCTGTAGCACGGGGCCGTAGTCTCATTGCGCACCCATAACTCACCTTCGTTACTGTCAGTATCATCTATGCCATTCACCAGTTTTATTTCGCCGAACAATCTGCGCCCGCAACTGTCCGGCGGAATGTCGCTGGCGTGATGCGACAAACCGCTGAGTCCTTCACTCATGCCGTAGGCTGAATACACTCTGACCCCGAGCCTGCGCTCGATAAGCGTAATCAATTGCGCGGTCACGGCTTCACCCATTGTCAGGCAGTAACGCAACGACGACTCGAACAAGGAAACCTCTGCAGTGCACAACAAGGCTTCATATAAGGCGGGCACCAGCATCAACAACTGGCAGTGTTCGCGGACTGCAAGTGCGAGGTAATCTTCCGGGGCAATGGCGCGCGGCAAATGCACGGTTCTGCCATCCAAAAGCGCTTGCAATACGAAACTCAACCCGCCGAAATGGGCAAGTGGCAGCGCATTCACTCTTGGGGAAGGGTGTTTGGTGGCAGGCACGTCAGGAAATGCATCAAACAGACGGCGCTGCCAGTGCAGAAAAAGGTTAAGGCGGGGACGTGTATACCCAATCACTTTGGGTATACCGGTCGACCCTGAGCTATGCAGTAGCAGCACCGGTGGAGCAGCTTCACTGGCTACATCCACAGTTGTGCCGGAGCTGGCGCATGCGTTACTGGCAATATTGATTGCGACAGGCTGATGCCGGCGCACCGCACATCCGAGTACGGGGCGCAGCCAGGGAGTACGGTGAATGCGCAAGCGCCAGGTTCTGCCTGCCGTTTCCAGCACGCTGCGCAATAGCACACCCTGAAGCACCTCATCGACAATGACAAGGGCCGGACGTAACTGGCGCAAGACACCCGTGATGGTTTCCGCGCGTTGATCGGGATGCAACGGCACGAAACAACAGCCCATGTCATAGCAGGCGAGAAACAGCGCAATGAAATGGGGGCTGTTATCAGCAATAACGCAAACGGATGCGCCAGGACCCACACCAGCCGCCTGTAACGCATGGCGGAATCCCTGAGCTGTCTGCAGCAGTTGCTGATAACTCCAGCGTAACTCTTCCTTGAGGCCTCTCAACAGTGTTAGTGCCGGCGCACCCGGATCGTGGCGGCGCAAAACTTGCAATATATCAATAAAAGAGTCTGTACAAGAGTCAGGAATTGAGTCGAGAAAAGAGCTGAAACGAAAGTCGGAAACAGACATGGGCAGCATCCCTGCAGGCCGGAGAACCGGCCGGCTTTATCCTGGAACTTTGGTGTTGAAACTGCCCGAAGCGTAGTACAGATTTAAAACTTTGCCACTTTTTAAAATGCACTTTCTGCTGCTACATCTGGTAAAAGGGCAGCCGCACCACAACGATGACACCCGCTTCCCCGATCAGGTTCTCGGCATAGATGTACCCGCCGTGATACTCGGTGATCATGCGGGCGATATGCAGGCCCATGCCGAGGTGCGGCACCTTCTTCATGCGCTCGGGGCGCACTGAGATCATCGAGTCGAAGATGCGGTCTTTCATGCCTGGTTCCAGCAGCGGGCCGTTGTTGCTGACGGTGATCACGGCTTCCCCCGTGTCCTCACGGCAAGTCACAGTCACGGGTTTTCCCGGGGTGGAGAAATCCACTGCGTTGGCCACTACTTTATCCATTAACTGCGCAATGTATTCAGGCGTACCCATGATCAGCACCGGGGCCTTGCTGATGCCGGCCTTGAATTGCACGCCCGGGTAAATCTGCCGGTATTCGTTCACACAGGCTTCGATGACCTTGTTGAGCTCGGTCACTTCCTTGTCGGAGGACTGCAGGATCTGTTCGAGCCGCGCAGCCTCGCTCATGTTGGTAAGGATCAGGTTAAGGCGAGAGATGCCCTCCTCCGCGCGTTGCAGGTACACCGCCGCTTCATCATCGCTGGTGATCAGCCGCAGGTTTTCCAGCGACGAACGCACCACGGTAACCGGCGTGCGCAGTTCGTGCGACAAGCGTGACGACATGTTCTCCAGATAGTTGGTGTATTGGCTGAGCCTTTCAACGATGTTGGCGAAGCTGCGAGACAAGTCGCCAATCTCATCAGCACTGCGCGAAGGCACAATGGTATTGGCGAACTTGCCTTTGTCATCAATGATCCGCTCAGCCTGGTTGCGCAAGCTACGAATGCGCGTGGACAAGCTGGTGGCGAAGATGAACAGCGCACCCACCGTGAGCAGCAGGATGCCAAGCATCGTATCGAACAGCGTTTCCAACGCCTGATTTCTGAAAGTACGAATGCCGTTCATGTTCTGGTCGACAACCACAGCACCCAGCACCTCTTCATCGACGACAATGGGCCAGGCTGCTTCAAGAATGCGGGTAACACCGTCGTCGAGCGTACGGAAATTGGCGCGGGGTGCGCCTACCAGTGCGGAGATAATGTTGTCTCCATCCAGTTTGCCGTCAACATACAGTTCGTCAACGAAGGCATCCGTCGGCTGGCGCAGTACGCGGTCGTACAGGCCTTGCAACACATTCTCCTTCACCCAGTGCCAGGGTCCACTCTGCCGCTCTTTTTCCAAGGTCAGCCCGGTGGCGGTCTGGATGTCGCCGCTGCTGAGCAACACTCGCTGGCTGCGGTCAATCACCCGTACCCGTGAATCGGTGTGGCCCATGCCGGCAACGATACGATCAATTTCAGGCGTAGGTCGGCGCAGCGTGCCCAGATCTTCCGGCTCGTTCAACCCGGAGGTGGACACAATGGCATCAAGCGCACGGGCATTGGTGTCGTCCACGTCGTACACGGCCAGCCCGAGTTGGGCACCCAGCATCTCCAGCGGCAACCTTAATTCGTATTCATAGCCTTCCAGGGTCTTGCGGAAACTACCGGCTATACGCGGTTCATGCTGAAAGGAACCCACATCATCCAGGTCACTGCCTACGTGGTAGGCATAAATGAATTCGTCTTGATAGGGTGCAATCACATAGCGCTCAAATACTCCATCGCGGTTGACGAAGGCCAGATGCAGCGAGTCGCTTCTGTCGAGCCGCAGGCTGTCGCGGTTGCGCAGCACCGCGTAGGCGTCTTCCACGCGCAGGTAAGCAAAGAGTGAACGGTTGGATTCGCCCAGCATCAGCCGGAAGCTCAGCGGATCGCCGGGTCTCTCACCGTTACGAAAGCTGCTCAATGCATTGAAGGGATTCGGCGTGGTGCTCTGCTCACGGTAGAGCTGCTCATATTGTTGATAGTCACGCCAGTCGTTCAGGTTGCCGTCATCGGTTTCGAGCTGAAGAAACACGGGAAACACATACAGATCCACACCCTCGCGCACGCGGCTGTAGTTGTCAGCGCTGAACAATTCCGGGCGTTCGCTCAGGGCCGTGGCCAGGGCGCGTGCAGTGCCAAGCACCACCTGCTGCTGACCACGGCTGAGGTATTCCTCCATCTCCAAAATATAACGATAACCCAGCCACGGCAGTACCAGCAGGAATGCTGACATCAGCACCAACTTGCTGCGCAGGCCGAATATGCTTCGGAACTGTTTGCTCATCAGGCTCTCATCAGGCTCTCATCAGGTTCTCAACCAACCTTGCCGGTCTGCGCGGATTTTCCAGCCAGGCCAGGTTTGACCACATTCCAGCGGTAGCCCATGCCGTACACGGTATCGATGCAGTCGAAGCTCGCATCGACCTGGATGAACTTCTTGCGGATGCGTTTGACGTGCGAGGTGATTGTGCTGTTGTCGACGTAGATCTTCGATTCCTGCATCAAGGCATCGCGGCTTTTCACATGCCCGGGAAATTTGACAAGCGCATGCAGCATCCAGAATTCGGTAACGGTCAACAGCACCGGCAGGTCGCGCCACTTCACGTCGAGACGACTGAGGTCGATGCAGAGCTCGCCGCGTGTCAGCAAATTTTCCGGGGCCACAGGCTGTTCCAGGGCATCAAGCCTGCGGAACAGCGCAGCAATACGCGCCGTCAGATGCGGCAGGCTGATGTCCTTGGTCAGGTAATCGTCGGCGCCCATGCGCAAACCGCTGACAGTGTCGAAGTCATTGTCGCGCGCGGTCAGGAAAATGATCGGCAGTGTATCGGACATTGAGCGCAAGCTTTGGCACAGCATGAAACCGCCGTCGATCTCGTCTTCAAGACCAATATCGATAATGGCGAGATCGGGGAGCCGTATCGCAAAGGCAGTTTGGGCCTTCTTGCGATTCGGAAAAGTCTGCACTTCATAGCCCTGCTTGCGCAGCGCAGTGGCGTAGTTTTCGCGGATGGCGGCCTCGTCCTCGACGATGGCGATACGGCGGCTCATTCGAATGTATTCCTTGTCAGCTTGCCAGGTTTTATGCGCCCGACTTATGCGCCTGACTATAGCCCAAGTCCGGCGCCAAAGGGACAACGGGGAGCGGTTTGCCCTTTTCCCGCCACAATTGATCAGCGCCTTGCCTTGTTTCCTCCCCTCCACGGTACCAAGCGGCCGCTTTAATACTCGCCAACCCGGATAGTCCGGATCTTGCAAAAAACCAAGGAGAAAACCATGAACGCACGCACCCTGTCCTGTTCCGCTCTTACCGCTGTTGCGCTGGTCATTGGCACCGCGCTGGCGCTGGCTGTCGCCAATGCTCAAGCCCAGAATCTCGACCCTAACGAAGTCCGGCGTGTCGAGAACATCGGTGTGGCCAGCGGCATGGTGATTGGGGCTGTTGTGGGCGGACCGCCCGGAGCCATAATCACGGGAGCATTCGGTGGCTGGATCAGCGCCAAGGTGCTGGCTGGCCGGCATAACAAGTTGCTGCAAACCCAGGTTGCTATCAATCACCAGGAAATCCTTGCACTGCAGGAAGCCAACGCCGAACTGCAGGCACAACTGATCGCCAGTCAGAGCCAAAGCAGCACCAATCTGCTCGCCACGACCTCAGACGCACTGCCCACCGCGAACTGCTGCGGCGACAGCGAACTGGTGCTGCACTTCCGCTCCGGTTCCAGTGTAGTAGAGGCACTGTACGCAAGCGAACTGAAAGATTTCGTGGAATACGCGCAGTCCGTGCCGGACGCTGTTGTCGAAATTTACGGTTACGCCGACCGCCGTGGCGAGGACACCGACAACCTGTGGCTGTCGCAGGAACGGGTGCAGGCAGTAGAACATGCGCTGCGCGACCGTGGCCTGAAAGACTTTACCTATGAAACCACGGCACTCGGCGAAGGTGAGCCGGCGACATTAGCGGACGCTCTGGAAACCAACTTCTTTGACCGCCGCGTGATCCTGCGCGTGCGCAACGGCCAGAACGAATATGTGTCCAGCTCACGTTGAAACCTTGATCACTCCCTTTAACGCAAAGAAACCGCACGCAGGAGCACCACCATGCACGAACTACATCTGATCACCGGCAATCGCACCACCTCATCCAGCTCCCTGTGTCCGTGGCTGCTGCTGAAGGAATGCGGAATTCCGTTCCGGGAAATCCGTATCGATCTGTACCGCAGCGATGCGATCGAACGCCTCGGGGTTTACTCGCCATCCCTGAAAGTGCCGGTGCTGATCCATCAGGACATCAAAGTGTGGGACGCACTGCCGATCTGCGAATACCTGTCGGAAACCTTCCTGGAAAACCGTGGCTGGCCCATCCACCAGCGCAAGCGTGCTGCCGCGCGCTCGATTTGCGCCGAACTGCACGGTGACTTCGCCCACTTTAAACAAGAGTGGCCCATGAACTGTCACCTGCAGCAAACCCGCAAACCGGATGCGGAGCTGGAACGCGAAATCGCCCGGCTCGACGCGATCATGTACTGCTGCCGGCAGAAATACGGCGATGGCGGCCGCTGGCTGTTCGGATCCTTCTCGATCGCCGATGCCTTCATGGCGCCCTTCGTGATTGCCCTGCACAACTATGGCGCGGTGATGACAGAACGGGCTCACGAGTATATGCAGAACCTGCTAAACCATCCGGAAGTATTGGGTTGGCTGAACGAAGCCCAGGAGGAACTCAACCAGGTGCGTTTCGCCCTTACCGGCTGATTACTGTGGGCCCAGATGTTCACATTATTGATCCCTTGCAACAATCCATTGGTTTTGGTTTTGCGTAAGTATAAAGTTACCTGCGATATTCCGTGACCGTGGCTCCATGACCAAGCTCCCGCTGCAGATCCCATTTGTTAACTTGCTGATATTCAAGCTGAGTTGGTTTTTGCTGGTTTTTTTTCAGGAAAGTGCTGTTGCATGGGGCTTGCTGTTACTGCTTGCCAGTATTTCCTTGCAATTCCGCACAGGTTCCGCGTGGAAGCGCGCTGTATATATTGCATTTATTGGCATGGCAACAGATCAGCTGCTGGCAATGCTCGGCGTTTATGAGTTTCAAACAAGACTGCTGCCGCTTTGGCTGGTCATTCTGTGGCTGCATTTTGGGATGGTACTGCCCTGTGGTTTTGGCTTTTTGCAGGCCTGGCCGCGCTGGGGACAGGCATTGGCAGGAATAGTGGCCGGCCCTCTGAGTTATTGGGCGGGCTCACTGCAAGGCGGCGTCCAATTCCCCTTTCCCCTTTACCAGACTCTACTGATATTGGCGCTGGTGTGGGGGCTCCTACTGCCAGGTTTAATCTGGCTGGCGGCACGTAAATCACTTCCAGAAACTGGCCAGTCATCAATGCTGGTCCTCGTGTTGGCCACACTGACCTTGAGCAGCAATATATCCACTGCGGCACAGCCTGAGTTGGTGGTGGTAGGTGAAGCTGAATACCGTTTCCTCTGGTGGCCGCTTTACAAAGCCAAACTCCATGGACCGCCCGGTGAGTTTCAATTTCCCGCCAGCATACCGTTCGAACTTAGCCTGACGTATAAACGCGCAATAACCAAACAGCAACTAATGGCCCAAACCATCAAACAATGGGAACATCAGGGCATTACAATAGATCCTCGCTGGCAACAACATTTGCATGAGGTGCTGGTAGATGTTTCGGAAGGTGACACGCTTTCCTTATACATTGATGACAACTATGTCAGCCGGCTTAGCCTGAACGGGCAAGCGCTCGGCACAATCACAGACATGGCCTTTGGCAAGTATTTCGCCGGCATCTGGCTTGCAGCCAACACCACTGAACCGAAATCCCGGCAACAACTAATGGGGCTCTGACCATGAAATACCTTCACCTTGCATGTCTGCTTTTGTTGAGTGCTTGCAGCGGCACCCAAGTGGAAAATTACCAAGCCACTACTCCGGCATTGGATTTACGCAATTTTTTGCAAGGCGACCTCAAGGCATACGGCCTGCTTCGCAACCGAGCAGGCGAGATGACACGGCGCTTCGTGGTTGACATGCATGCCAGTTGGCAAGGCGAAACCGGCACGTTGGTTGAACACTTCAGCTTCGACGACGGCGAACAACAAGATCGTACCTGGACCTTGACGCATGTCGGCAATGGCCAGTACCGCGGAAGCGCAGGTGATGTTGTCGGTGAAGCCAGCGGCAACACCGCAGGTTCGGTGTTTCAATGGCAATATCAACTGGAAGTACCCTGGGGTGATGGAACGATAGCGGTAACTCTGGACGACTGGCTCTATCTGATTGATGAGCAACACCTGGTAAACGTAACGAAGCTTAGCAAGTTTGGCTTCAAGGTTGGCGAGCTGACCTTGATAATCGAAAAATGACAATTACAGCCAGATGAATCCAGAATCGCTCGGTACACCAACGCTCTATATCGGCTTTTCATTGCTTGTGCTGGCATTGCTTGCGGTTGATTTTTTGGTGTTGCGCACGCAGGGCAACCACAAAATCAAGGTGACTGAAGCTGCCGCCTGGACCGCCTTCTGGATTGCCATTGGCCTGGGTTTTGGCGGCTGGTTCTGGTGGTACCTGGATGCCCAGTTTGGGCGCGAGATCGCCAATGCGCGGGCACTGGAGTATCTAACCGGCTATCTCATTGAAAAATCGTTGGCCGTAGACAACGTCTTTGTATGGATCACGCTATTCAGTTTTTTTGCGGTCCCGGCCCACTTGCAGAAACGGGTACTGCTGTACGGTGTGCTTGGCGCCATCGTCATGCGGGCAATACTGATTTTTGTGGGAGCGCTGCTTCTCGCCAGATTCCACTGGTTACTCTATCTGTTTGGCCTGTTTCTGGTATTAACAGGCGTCAAGATGCTGCTGTTTGCCAGTCACGAACCAGACCTTAACCAAAACCCTGTGCTGCGCTGGATGCGCGGCCACTTGCGCATGACCAACGACTATCATGGCGAAGCCTTCTTTGTAATCAAGCAGGGGCTACGGTATGCCACGCCACTTTTTGCCGTACTCATCCTGGTAGAAGCCACTGACCTGATCTTTGCAGTCGATTCCATTCCAGCCATCTTTGCTGTCACCAGCGACCCCTTCATTGTCTTTACTTCCAACATCTTTGCCATACTCGG
>CAMDML010000076.1 GCA_945902215.1 Klebsiella pneumoniae
GTGTTTCAACGCATGAGAAGCTTGACGATACTGCTTACGGTTGGTGGCGTGGTGAGTGCTTGGCGTAAAGTGAGTGTGGAGCCAAGACGCTCGTTCAAGGTCAGTACCAGGGTGGCAGCCAGCATCGACGAGCCACCGGTATCAAGGAAGCTGTCACAAAGACCTATGCTGTCGATGTCGAGCACGTCGCAGAACACTTGGGCAACCCTGGCCTCCAGATTGCTGTTCTGCGGATTAATACGTCGTGCAGAACTGTTGGTCAGCGCAAGTAAGGCCTTGCGGTTGAGTTTGCCATGGGTAGTCAACGGCAAGCTGTCAAGAAAGTAATAGCGTTGGGGCAGCATCCATGCCGGCAGGTAAGTAGCAAGATAAGCATTTAATTGGGTTTTGTTCTTGTTGGGCAGGCCCGGCTTGAACACAACGCAGGCAAACAGAAGGCTGCTGTTGCTTTCAGTAGCTGGATTGATGAGGCAGGCTGCCTGGCTGATGGATGTCTGTTGTTGCAGCAACAGCGCGATCTCATCGAGTTCGATCCGGTAGCCGTTGTGCTTGACCTGGTTGTCGCGGCGGCCAAGAAAATGCAGCAAACCATTAGCATCCCGTCGGCACAGGTCGCCAGTGCGATAGCTACGTGGCGCCGGATGTTCTGCTAAAGGCCTGAAGGCTGTCCCTGATTCTGCGTCAGCGCAGTAGCCAAGACCAACGCCACTGCCACCAATAACAAGCACGTGGTTACTGTGTAAATCCTCTTCGGTACTCTCCGGCATGTACTCCAGATCCAGGGTGTAACCGGGCAGGGCGGTGCCTATGCTGATCAGGCGCGGCGCATTCGCGTGCAGATCATCTACTCCTACCCGGTGCGCACTTGCCCAGATTGTGCACTCGGTAGGCCCATACATATTCCACAATTCATTTGTGCGTTGCATGATTACCGCCGCAGTAGCGCGTGGCAGTGCTTCGCCTGTAGCGATGGCCAATAGCAACGGCATAGACAATGGAAAAGCTGTCAGCAATTGCCAGTGCGAGGGCGTTGCCTGCACCACGCTTACCTGCTCAGACTCGATCAATTGCGTCAGTTGCTCCGGATTGGTGCAGGTCCGCGCGTCTGCCAATACCAGCGTGCCCCCACACAGCAGGGGTGCCAGCAGTTCGAAAAAGGCAATATCAAAACTGAAATTGGCGCAGCCCAGTATTCTGCAAGAGTCTGGCAGCGCCAGCAGCGGCAACACCGCGGAGAAGAGCGCAGCGATATTACCCTGCGAGATCATTACGCCTTTGGGTGAGCCACTCGATCCCGAGGTAAACAGAATATATGCCGGGTCGGAGACTGCGATGATTCCGACGGTGGGGGGTGAGAGTGGAGGGGAGTCAGACGGAATGTCGAAGGCCATTGCTTCCAGTATGAGCAACACGCAAGGCAGACTGCTCATTGTGCTTTGCAAGCTGGGCTCAGTGATCAGAAAATCCAGCCCGGCACTGTTACACATGCTGAGCAGGCGCGCGCGCGGCAGTACAGGATTAAGCGGTACATAGACCGCGCCAAGCAACCACAAGGCCAGCAGTACCACCAGAGTTTCAGGTCCGCGCTCCAGACTCACGCCAACCCGCACGCCAGCGCCAATTCCGGCTTCTGGCAAACGTCCGGCAAGCCGCAAAATTTTATTCAGTAGCGCACTATTGGTGATGCTGGCTTCACGAAAACGCAATGCGCAGCGTTCAGGCTGTGCCTGTAACCGCGCAATGATGGTCGTGGCCAGGGGCTCGAAAGCGGCGAACCTTTCAGTTGAGGCGAGACGCGCACATAAAAAGTCGGGACAGTCCATGTCGCCTTCCTTGCTGTCTATGGGATGGACAGATGAGATGGTCGCAGTCTAGTCCAGCCTCCTGTTTTCGCCAGTTTTTTGTTTGGCGTTTATTCCGCCATGACTGCCCGCAAGCGTTCGGGGTCACGCCAGCGGTTGCCGAGCAGGCGGTAGAGGAAGACCACCATGATCATCAGCACCATGATGACGAAGCCGACCCACGATACCCGCGGGCCCAGTTCAAATACCTTGATGATGAAGTATTGGGAAACCAGCATCGCCCAGTGCAGCGTCACCGACGCGTACATGACCCAATGGGTGTCCCCTGCGCCACGCAATACGCCGGCTGCCACCTGGAGTACCCCTTCGCACAGCACGTAGCAGGACAAGCCCACCATCATGAAACGTGAGAGCGTGCGGATTGCATCCGCCTCCGTATCCTGGAAGATGAACATCTCCACCAGTGGGTTGCGGAAGCTTACGTAGGTGATGGCCAGTATCAATGAATAGCCCAGGCCAAGCATGTAACCCGCAGTCGTTATTGCTGTAGCGCGGCTCATGTCGCCGCTGCCCACAGCGTTGCCAATCAGGCTCATCACGGCAATGCTCAGGCCTACCAGCGGCACGAACGACAGGATGTCCCAGTTGAATACGATCGTCGCCGAGGCCGCTTCCGCAATGCCGTAGCCCTGGAACATCAGCAGGAACAGGTTGAAGGCGGCAACATTCAGGAACATTTCTACGCCGGACGGAAAGCCCAGGCGCAGGTAGCGGCGAATGATACCCGCATCGAATACCAATGACTGGTTGATGGCAAAGCGTACGCGGTTGCTGTGTGCCAGGTAGAAGGCCAGGAATATCACTACAGCAAAGATGCTGCTGAGTACCGTACCCCAGGCGGCACCGGCAATCCCCATCTCGGGCAGCCCGAACGCGCCGAAGATCAAGCCATAGGCCAGCGGGATATTGATGAGGATACCGAGCACGTCGCAGATCATGACAATGCGGGTATTGCCGATACCCGAGAAGAATGACGCGAGCACCACTTTCACCAGCGTGAAGAAAGTGCAGAACATCATGATGTCGTAATAGATGATTTCCAGTTCCGCCTGCTCAGGCGAGTGTTGCATCGCGGTGAATATTTGGCGCATCAACAGCGCAATGACAGCAAGCAGCGGTATGCAAGCAACCGTCAGCAGCATGCCCTGCGTAACGACTTTGCTGCACTTGCCTGGTTCGCCTGCACCGAGGTACTGCGCCACCAAGGCGTTCGCGTAAGCCAGCACACCATTGAACAGGGAGTAACTAAAATAGCACGCGACACCGCCGCCCAGAGCGGCAGCCATGTGGGCAGGCCCGAGTTGCGCCAGGAAATAGCGGTCGGTAAAAATCATGAGCGCGAAGGCGCCCTGCGAGATGACCATTGGAATAGACATGCGCAACAAGGCGAAGAGGGTCTCAGCATCGAAATGCAGGCGTGGGGCGGACATGATCTGCAATACACGGCAGGGTGAAGGGCGCGGATTGTAGGCGTAGGCTCGGTGGATTGCCATGCAGGAAAGTGATTCGAGTCACTTCCGGTCATAAGTTGGGGTTATACTCGCCGCACTTTTCAGAGAGGTGCCTCCGTCATGCTGCGTCACTTGTTGTCATTGTGTATTTTCACCTTGTTGTCATTACCCGCATTCGCTCAGCTCAGTCCGTCTGCGCTGTTCGCGGTGGAAGCGGAGACCCGCTACAACTATCAGCCCAACACGGCCTATATCACCGAGAACGGTGTTGAACTGAAGCTTGATCTCTATACCCGTCGCGATGTGACCACGCCACAGCCGACCCTGGTCTTTTTCCATGGTGGCTTCTGGGTGGCCGGTTCCAAGGACATTCAACTGACTGCGCTGCTCCCCTGGATGGAGAAGGGTTGGAACATCGTCAATGTGGGGTATCGGTTGGGTGGTGTGGCACCTGCCCCGGCTGCTGTGACAGATGCATTCTGCGCGCTGCGTTGGATTGGTACCAATGCGGCGATGTACAACATTGATACCAGCCGCATCGTGGCCAGTGGCCAGTCCGCCGGCGGCCACTTGGCCCTGACGCTCGGCATGTTGAATGAAGCTGGTTTCGATGCAACCTGTCCCGCCGGTGCAACCCCGCGTGTTGCGGCGGTCATCAACTGGTTCGGTGTTACTGACGTTAAGGATGTGATCTCCGGCCCCAATTTCAACGAAGTGCCGGCACGCTGGTTCGCCGGCATGGCGGAAGCCGACATGCTGGCGCTGGCCGAACGGCTGTCGCCCATGGGTTATGCGCGCGATGGCTTGCCGCCGATCCTGAGCATTCAAGGCGATGCTGACCCGGTGGTTCCTTACCAGCACGGTGCAATGCTGCACGAAGCACTGGCGAAGACGGACACGAAGAACCTGCTGCTGACAATTCCGGGCGGCGGCCACGGCCGGTTCACCGCCGGAGAACGCGCGCTGATTTATGAAGTGATCAATACTTTCTTGCAACAGAACGGACTGGAGTAAACCCACCATGAACTTGCTGACTTTCTACCGACCCTTACTCGCCATGCTTACTGCGCTGCTATTGAGCGGCGCGGGCAGCGCCCAGGAACACAGTTACGCACCCAGCGATATTGAAAATGGCAGGGGCTTGTACCAGGCCAACTGTCTTGGCTGCCACGGCAACAACGGCGACTCCGTTGAAGGTGCCAACCTCGCCAGCGGCCGCTTTCGGCGTGCCAGTTCCGACGAAGACCTGATTACCCTGATTCGCACCGGTATTCCGGATACGCTGATGATTGCGCGTCCGCAGTTGGCTTATGGCGACCTGCGTGCACTCGTCGCTTTCCTGCGTTCGTTGCAGACCGGTGGTGCGATAACCGTCCAGGATGAAGTTGAAGTTGCCATTGGTGATGCCGCGCATGGCGCGGAACTTTTCTTTGGTTCTGCGCAGTGCAGCACGTGTCATGGAGTCAACGGCGGCGGTTCCCGCTTGTATCCCGATCTGGCGGGGATTGGTGCACAACGTTCGCCGGCAGTGTTGCAGCAAGCCATGCTCGACCCGCGCGCCGTGGTGCGCGAAGGGCAACGCTTCTATCAGGTCACTACCAACGCTGGTGCCGCTGTTGCTGGCAAGCTGCTGAACCAGGACACTCACTCCGTGCAACTGCTGAACGAGCAGGAACAACTCGTCTCTTTCCTGAAAGAGGATCTCAGCGCGCACGGCATAATACCCACCCCGATGCCTGTCTATCTTGATGTTCTGTCCGCAGATGACGTGGCCGACCTCGTTGCCTATCTGCTGTCCCTTACTCCGGAGCAAACACCATGAAACTGACTTATTCCCTTGCTTTAGCTGCGCTGCTTCCGCTCGCAGCACTGGCCCAAGTGTCGCCAGAGCGCTTGCTTAATGAAGCGAGCGAACCGGGTAGCTGGTTGACTCATCACGGTGGTTACGACGGGCAGCGTCACAGCGACTTGACCGGGATCACACCCGCCAACGTTGGCGACCTTGAATTGCAGTGGATCTGGCAGGCACGTTCTGCCGCCGCGGGTGGCCAGAAATTCGAAGCTACGCCGCTTTTGGTTGACGGCGTGATGTACACCGTCAGCCCGCCGAATGATGTGATCGCGCTTGATCCGAAGACCGGTCGTGTGTTCTGGACCTATTCATATACGCCCAGTCCCGATGCACGCGTCTGCTGTGGTCGTGTGAACCGTGGTCTCGCCATTCACGGCAATACCCTGTTCATGGGCGCAATCGACGGCCATTTGCTGGCGCTCGATGCGCTCAGCGGGCAGCTCGTTTGGGACGTAACGGTTGGCGATGCCACGCTTGGTTATGCAATCACCGTGGCGCCGCTTGTGATCGGCAACAAGGTCATTGTCGGCCCGGCCGGTGGCGAATACGGTATTCGTGGCTTCATTGCGGCGTTTGATGTTGAAACCGGCGCAGAACAGTGGCGCTTTAACACGGTGCCCGGTCCTGGCGAACCCGGATTTGAAAGCTGGGCAGATCCGGCCCAGGAAGCGTGGAAAGTGGGTGGTGGTTCGATCTGGAGCACGGGTACCTACGATCCGGAACTGAACTTGATGTACTGGGGTGTTGGCAACCCTGGCCCCGACTGGAACGGTGATTCCCGCCCCGGCGACAATCTCTACACCGAATCCGTCGTGGCATTGAATCCTGATACCGGTGCACTCGCGTGGCACTATCAATACACGCCGCACGATGAAATGGATTACGACGCAACGCAGGTGCAGGTGCTGGCCGACATTACGTGGCAGGGCGCTCCGCGCAAAGTTCTGATGACTGCGAACCGCAACGGTGTGTTCTACGTACTCGATCGCACCAACGGCCAGTTCCTGCTCGCCAAGCCTTTCGTCGCTGTTAACTGGGTGGATAGCTGGGATGCGAACGGCCGCCCGAACCAGGTGCTTTCGCCGACAGAGGGTGGCACTTTCATCATGCCCAACAATCAGGGCGCAACGAACTGGTATCCACCGTCGTTCAGTCCTGTGACTGGCTACTTTTATGTGCCGTCATGGCTCGACACGTATTCGGTCTACACCAAACGTCCCGTTACCTATACGCCGGGCCAGCAGTACGTTGGTGCGTTTCCAACCATGGCGATGCCGGCACTGAGTGTGCGTCCTGTTAACCAGCGTATTCCGGAAGAGGGCTTTGGCGCGATTCAGGCCATAGATCCACAGACCGGCGACATTGTCTGGCGCCATGAAATGACCGACGTCACCGACAGCGGCGTGCTCAGCACGGCGAGCAACCTGGTATTCGCCGGTGGCCGCGAAGGTTTCTTCTATGCGCTGGATGCACAAACGGGGACAGAGTTGTGGCGGCAGAATCTCGGTGGGCAGGTGGCGTCAGGGCCGATGAGCTATGAGCTGGATGGACGTCAGTACGTGGCAGTGTCTGCCGGTGGCGCGCTGTTCGTATTTGCTTTGCCCGAATAATTCCTGTGGCAGTTGGCTAGATCCCGAGGTAATACCGCAACATGATCTGTGAAGTATCCACCTCGGTATCGGAATAGCGTGGCCGGAACTGTACGTTGCGCAGGTACTGGTTCAGGCGGATTTCCATGTTGCGGGTTACCTCGCCTCCTGTGCCAAGAAGGCGAATCCGGCGGGCCTTGCCGAATTTGGTGAGGTTGAAGGACACATCGATATAGCCGAAGAAACTGACGTCAGCATCCAGCGGGATGCCGAGTTTTTCGCGACTGTTCGGCGCCGGCAAGTAGGCGGGCAGCACCGCAGGCACCGGCGGGTAAAGGGTGTCCAGAACCTGCTGCTGTAGCTCCGGGTTCTCTTTGAAGAAGCGATAGGTGGCCGCGTATTTGGCGCTGGCTTGCGGCTTGCGTTCGAACAGCAGATTCCAATCGGCTTCTTCCAACATTGCGGTGACGAGTTGCGCTGGCAGGGCATTGGAATCGTTGTTGAGGTAAGAAATAATCCGCTTGTGCGCATCAAGACCAAGGTCATAATTCTCAGAGTTCATCAGCTCGATGGCGTTCTGGTTCAGCCGTGAAGCTGTTTTGGTTTTCTTGCGGGTCAGATAGAAGTCAGGTTCATACAAAATGTTTTCCTGATGCGTGTGCAAGAAGTAGTTGGTCAGCAACTCGTGTTCCAGTGGCAGCAGGTCGGGATGGGTAAAGTTTTTGGTATCCACCAGCGTCTTGATCGCGGTGAGATAGTTGCCGCGTGCCTGATAGAGCTTGAACAAGGGCGTATCCCGTAAATCGTTCACTGGCGGCATGTAGTTTTTCGGATCGGTCAGGAAACTCTGCACGTTCATGCGCGGGATGTTCACCAGAATGCTGGAACGCTCCATGAACGCTTGCGTATTCCAGTCACCGAGCCTCAGCAAGGCCGGTACCAGCTCAGGACTGCTCTCGCCGTATACCTTCTGCTGCAAATTGTAGGCAGCATCCATCATGGCATCTGCATCCCTGATTTTGGCGAGTGCCAGATAGCTTTGCGCCATGGCTTCCATGATGCTTACCTGGTCGAGGCTTTCCAGACCGTAATTGATCCGGCTGACGGCCAGCGTACGCTCCATCAGCAACAAGGCATTTTCATGATCTTCCAATTGTTGGTAGAGCCGGCCGGTATTGAACAGGTCTTCGCGCAATTGATCAGAGTAGGGGCCTTCTGCAGCTTCGCTGGCGCCAACGCGGGCGATGTAGGTGGCGATGTCTGCTTCCATGGCCTGTATTTCAGCGCCGGTCAGCGGCACGCGTAAGGCGGCCGCTTCGGGCAAGTCAGCTTCAGCCGTTGAAAAGGAGATCAGCGGGATTGCAGAAGGTTGCCCTTCCTCAAGCAAGGGCACTGGCTCGAACAGCAACTGGGTTACCAGTGCATCAGGCTGCGCCTGCGAGGTGCCGGGTAGCACGATAAGGAGCACGGTAAGGAGCACGCCAAGGAATGTGACAAGAAGTGTGGCGATATGCACCCGACCGTGGCGCAGTGACTGCCGGGGTGTGGGCGTATTTACCAAGTGTAGGCGCATGCGCTGCATTCTTCCCCCGCCGTGTTTGGCTTGTCAATAGCGGCGGTTCCACCTATCTTTCTTCATGCCCTGCACAAAACCGCCATTGAGAATTATAACAATATGAAATGCCTCCGAATTCTGGGCATCCTGAGTCTGCTGGTGTTGGGCACCTCCGTATCTGCTCGGCAACACGGTGGATGACTATTCCTGTGCTTTCACCAGCTTTCCCGGCGTCAACAACGTGGAAGAAAATAGCAAGGCTGCGATTAGCTACGCGGCTTACCGGGTACTACGCCATCGATTCGCCAAATCACCGGATGCTGCAGCGGCCAAGATCATTCACGATGATTTGATGCTGATGCTCGGCTACGACCCGACCTTCGACTCACGCGACTACAGCAACGGTTCAGGTGCTGCATTGGTTAACCTTATTGGCGACTGCGTTATTGCTTATGGCCTGTAGAAAGCATGCATGAATTCAGCCGCTTGATCGCGTGTGAAAAGCAGCTATAGTGCTTCAATGAATACCAATCCGAGAAATTTCCTGCCACTGCTCCTGCTGTTCTGCACGTTGCCGCTGTATCCCTCGCAGTTATTTGCCCAGCCGTCCCCCGAATATCTTGCCATCGACCATGTCGAATTCTTCGTGACAGATATGGACCGTTCGCTGGCGTTCTACACAAAGGTGTTCGGCGCTGATCTGTGGAAGAACAACCAAACCCCGCGCCGCTATCTGATGCTCGGCAACAGCTACATGGCGCTAGAGGAACGCGACAGCGCGTATGTGGATCATATTTGTTTCGGCATCAACGACTTTGCCATTGAAGATGTACATGCGTTTTTGGGCATGCAGGGCATTCTTTGGCAGGATTACCCCAGTGGCCGCGATCTGCGCGTCGACGACCGTGACGGCACCCGTACCCAGCTTGCGCAGAACAACACTTGGCAGCAGTTGGCTGGCACCACTGCATCGCAGGAATCCTGGCCGCAAGACCCCAGTACTCCGGTCTTCCAGCCGTTGGCCATCGATGAAGTTTTTGTTACCGTCACCAATCTGGAAGTTGATTCGCTATTTTATTCGCGCCTCTTGAACCAGACCGGCTCTCTGCAGGCCGGCTCCTTGTGGTTCAGGATCGGCAACGCCCGTTTGCGGCTGACACAGGCTCCGGTGGGGCAAGCTCCCGGCGTCAATTATTTCGCAATACATGTAACCAATACCGACATGGCGGCCGCTGCTGATGCAGTGTTCGCTGCCGGCGGCATCATCGAAACCATTCTGCCCAACGGTTTCAGTTTCTGGGATCCGGACGGACTCCGGATTGTGGTGCGCACGGGCGCGCAGTATTGAAACAAGCATGTTGTCAATGTTGATTACCCCTCGCGTGCTTTTCCCGTTGAGCAACTGGCTTCATTCTGAAGTTCTGGACACCCACTTGAACAAATGCTTAGGGAGGCCGGAACCTATGGTGCGTTGCAGGGACGTGTGAGGGCCATGGATGGCCCGAGTCGAAGTGCACAGGGAAGTGCGTCTACGGTCCCGGCAATGCACTGCCCTGTCCCGGCCCTTTGCGCTGAAGCCAAAAGTGGGTGCCCAGAAGAAAACCCTATTCCTGCTGCTTATTCCCACGCGGAATAATCTGCAACGGGAACGGCGCAATGTTGTCGCCTTTGCTGATGCTGGCCACGCCTTCCTTTTCGACTTCGTCGATGCGGATGATGGCTTGGAGCGGGATGAAACTGCGTTTGACGCCGGAGAACTCCGTTTTCAGTTTTTCTTCGGCAGGATCAACCACCATCTGGCTGCGCTCACCGAACACGAAATCTTCAATCTCG
>CAMDML010000077.1 GCA_945902215.1 Klebsiella pneumoniae
GGAATTACTTTATGAGATGCCTGAAACTGTGAAACGACTTTTGCAATATCAGCAGCGGATATAGATTTCTGAGCTAGTTCAACTTTAGTCTGAATAAATGTTTTTAATAAGTTAGCTGTCGGCATATTTACCACCTAGTAAATAAAAAAGTTAAAACACAGTTGTTAAAGTTAACATCAATAATAAATTACGCTTTTTAATACAAAGGTGCAACAACGATGAACACCCCTATTGGTAAGGTGCTTTGAATGGGGTTTCTGGAGAGTAGTGCTGTCCCCGCGGCGCATAGCCGGCACTCTCCGGATAACTGAATACTACTGTGCCGGTCCGACAGTACAACTTTCCACCCTCCCCTGCCCCACTAACCACACATACTTATAGTTATTTACGCTCAGAGTTCCTGCTACCTCCTTCCTGCCAAGTAAGCATATGCTCCAGAATTAAATTAGTGACACATCTTGAATCTCTAAAATCAAAATATTATTGTACCGTGAGGTAAATAAGTAATTTTATTTTAGGTTACTTTATTTATCCACAAATAAAGGGTATCTGTACCAAATAGTAAATATTAAATAAAAAAAAATTATAAGAAATTTAATAGAGTAAAAATAAAGAACAAAACTCTAATCTACTTAGCATCATGATTATTTGGATAGTAAAGCAGGCATTAAAAATTTTCTGTAAGGTATAAAGAAAATAAAAAGCTAGGGGTGATTGCTAGGTAATACTCATTTAACAACCAATAAGATAGGAGTGTGAAATGTCCATAAAATCCTACATAGGCCGCAGGAAATTCAATGCTGGTCGCCGCAAGAAGGCGCTTGCGCTGTCAATAGCAGCTATCACGTCTGCCATTGCCATAAACTCCGGGGCGTACGCCCAGAACACCGACGCTAAGCTCGAAGAAATCACCGTAACCGGTTCGCGCATTCGCATCACAAACGGCATGGCGGCACCGACTCCGGTGACAGTCGTTACAATTGGCGAGCTGAACAATTTCGACCCCGGTGGCACAGTGGCCGAACAGCTGGATTCACTACCCCAGTTTTTCCGCACACAAACCGCCCAGCGTAGCTCCGGGTCTCTTGCATTTACCGTGGGCAGCTTCTTGGACATGCGCGCCTTGGGCAGCCAACGAACGCTGGTACTGCTGGATGGCGCCCGCATGGCACCAGGTGATAAACGTGGTCCGGTGAATGTCGATACCTTTCCGACCGCCCTGGTACGCAGCGTTGACGTGGTAACCGGAGGGGCTTCCGCAGCCTACGGCGCCGACGCGCTGGGTGGTGTCACTAACTTCGTCATTGATCGAGAATTCGATGGAGTTAAATTGAGCTCAGGTACTGGTATATCGGAGTACGGTGACGGCTTTCGCGTCGATGCCAGCATTGCCGGTGGCTTCGACATAGGCGACCGCTTGCATGTCATCGGTTCTCTCGAGGCGCGCCAGATCGACCAGATCGTCCGCGATACCGAGGATCTGGATTCCAGCTGGTACCAGCGTTGGGGCTGGGTGAAAAACCCGGCCTGGATCTCCGCCACCGCCACACCTAACGTGCCGCAGCGCCTAACCCTGCCCGACGTGGCCCAGACCGATCGCCATCCCTACGGCATGATCACCGGGACCAATACCGTGCTCGATGGCATGGTGTTTAATCGTGAAGGGACTGCGGTAGTACCGTTCCGGGATGGTACGGTCACGTCCAAAGCCGGCGTTGGGACAACCCGCACCACCTCCGGTGGCCCGGAAGCCGCTCTCGCGTACAAGGCCAATGAGGGGCCGGGGCAGGGTTCGGAAGTGGTAGGACGCTCGCTGTTCCTGGCGGGCCGGTACCAGTTTACCGACAGCCTGTCCGGCTATGCGCAAGTCGTGGCGGGCCGTTCGGAATCCAATGCTGATAATACGCGCGGAAGTGTCACCGGGATCACCATGACCTCGATCTGGGCCCCGCTCATTGCCGTCGACAATGCCTACCTGCCAGCCTACGTGCGCGACACCCTCCGGGCTGCCGGCAAGACCGAGTTCGTCATGAGTCGCGAGGGCGCCTTCTTGGACGTGCCTGAGATAGGTATCGATTCACGTGATCGAAATACCTTCAACACCCAAACTTATACGGTCGGTTTCGACTATGACTTGCCCAACACCTGGAATGTTTCGGGCAGCTATTCTTCGGGTGAAACCGAACGCTTGACGCATACCTACAACATGAATCGCATTGACCGCATGGCGCTTGGCATGGACGCAGTAAGGCATCCGACCACGGGCGCGATCGTCTGCAGGGTCAACCTGCCACAGTTCTCGCCGACGGTGGCGCAACTGAACGCAGCAGGTTTGGCCAGCGGCCTTCTTGATGACAGGCAGACCACCCGAACACCACTTGCATCGCCCGTCGGACTCGATAACACGATAGGCGGCTGCGTTCCTTACAACGTAATGGGCTACGGCAATATCAGTGCGGATGCGATCGAATACGTCGGTACGCTGAAAAAGTCGGTCGGTATCGTCGAACAGGATTTTGCCGAAGTCGTGACCACCGGCGATCTGTACGAAGGCTGGGGCTATGGTTCCATCTCGATGGCAGCAGGCCTCACGTGGCGCGAATCCGCCTTTTCCGATGAAGCTTTCCCGGTCGACGTCGATGCATTGGGACCGCCTCTCAACGCGCCTAAGCTCGGCATCCGTGGCATCGCTCCGGGTTACACCGGTGGCAGTCCCAACCTGCATAAATTCTCCACGGTTCCGAAAATCAGTGGGGAATACAACGTGTGGGAATGGTTCAGCGAGCTGCAGATACCGCTCTGGAAATCGGGCTCCGGTAACCAAAGTATCGGTAGCTCCCTCGCCTACCGTCAGTCGAACTACAACTTGAGCGGCAAGATCGACTCATGGAAAGCAGGCATCGACTTCCAGGTGCTCGAGGGCCTCCGTTTGCGCGCAACCAAGTCGCAGGACGTCCGCGAGGCCACCTTCGCCGAGCGCTTCGATGCGCAAGGGGGTGGCGCCAACGTCCTGGATCGGACCCGCAACAGTGAGACCGTTTCGATCACGGTCGTGGCATCCGGCAATCCCAACCTGGCGCCTGAAACTGCCGATACTGCCGTCGTCGGCCTCGTATTCGAGCCGAGCTGGGATTGGGCCCAGGGCCTGTCGGTATCGACTGACTGGTATGAGGTGGACATAGCGGATGCCATTTCGCAAATTACCCAGCAGGACGTGGTCGACCGCTGCTTTGCCGGAGATACGGCGCAGTGTACGAACATCGAACGGGATCCTGCCACCGGCACCATCACGCGTGTCTTCCGGCGCTTTTTCAACCAGGCCCGGGCCAACGTCGAGGGCGTCGACTTCGAGATCGGTTATCGTACCGAGCTCGACTTCTTCGACAGCGAACTCGAAAGCCTGTCAGTGCGCCTCCTCGGCGGCAAGATGCTGTCACGCGAAGACATCGCAGCCAATGGCACGGTGAGCAATCAGCTGGATCAGTACACCCTGCCGGAGTTGAGGGCGAACATCACCACTACGTACTCGTACGGTCCCTGGTCCGCCATGCTGCAGGCTATTCATATCTCCGGTGACAAACGGGACCGCAACTGGATAGAAGGGCGGGATGTCGATGACAACTATGTTGCGTCGTCTTCATGGTGGAATGGCACGCTGCGTTATTCAAGCGAGTTGAGTTCCGGAGCCACCTGGGACGTTGGGTTCAACGTGCTAAACCTGCTTGACACGGCACCGCCGATCATCGCCAGTGCTTCAGGCAACCAGAGCGTGGGGAGCTCGTACGAGGAGTACGGACGGCGCTACAACCTGAGTCTGAACATGAACTTCTGACGCGGGTTGATGTTTGGTGCATGAAAAAGGCGACCGAGGTCGCCTTTTTCAATTGCGCGCCGACTCCGCTCAACCGGGCGGCACGACCGGGGTGAGATCCTCACAGGGTTCCGGGCTGTATGGCACGGACGACGGCACCAGCGCATCGGAAGCGGTGTAGGCTTCCGTGAAAAACAGCGGGTCCTCGGCCGTGTACTCGCGCGTCAACGTCAGCGTTACCGGATCAAGCGTGAAGCGTTCGATGACATGCAGTTGGTCGCTGTGCGGTGTTACCCCGCGCAGGCGTCCGGGCAGGAAGCCGGTGGTGTCAACGATAAGCACAGCATTTTCCCAGCGGCCAATCGAGTGGCCGGCGCGACTCGGTGTGAGCACGGCCGGGTGCTCGGCAATATCCAGATGAATGGTCCTTTCGAGACCGAGAAAGCCATACTGCAACGTCAGTGTGTTGGCACTCTGCGTGATGCGGTTGACCGGCTCGCCGCCCCAGTCCGAGAGAATGCTGCCTGTGGCGCAAGCCAGCACGGCGCGCGGCGTGGCGATGAACTGTTGCAGCGCAACGCGGCCAGCCTCGGTTAAGGCGACAACAGTATTCGCAGGCGGTAGCGCGCCAGAAGCGCGCGGCACCGCGGCTTGCTCGGTACCGCGTGCGCCAGGAATCTCACTCTGCCCTTCCGGCACACCGCCTACATCGAAATTCGCCACCTCGCTCAAGGGTACGAGTGTACCGTCGCGGCCCTTCGGGTCTGTCATCACACGCTGTTCCTGCGCCCAATCGCCGGCGATGTTCGGATCACCATTCGGCAGGAGGGCACTGCGCGCGACGCTGACTGTCGCTTCAATGCGCTGGCCATAGCGGTCGAGACTGCTGCCATCACCAAAGGTAATGGTGCTGATGTAGCACGCGTTCGTTTCCCTGCGATCAGGCGAACCCTGGATGGTGATTTGCATGCCGGCGGGGAACATATCGGTGGTCCAGCCCGAACGTCGCAACGTCGTCGCTGAGCGCAGCTCGCAACGGTGCTCAGTGCGCGTGCCGTCAGCATTGGTCACATCGAAGTGCACCCACGAATGCGGATTGACAAAGTCGAGGCGCGTAATCACGCCAGTCACTTCAATGTCCTCGTCCATCGCGAAATTGCCGAAGCCGTGATGCGCACTGGCAGCAGCCGCGGCCAACACACCCGCTCCCACCATGCTCATCTTAATCATGCAAATGAGTCGTTTGATCATGATCTCCTCCCGTTCAGTCTGCGGCTGAATGTGTTGTAGTGACCCGATCGTAGCATGCCCTGATTATTTTTCAGCACCAAAAGCACCAGTAACTCGGTGGTCGAAAAAAAGTGATCAAGCGTCCGCAGGCAATTACTCCCAGCCAGGCCAACAGTGAGATCAGCGTAAAAAAACGGGCGCGTGGCGGTGCTGCCTCTCCCGGACCAAGTGCACGCAAGTCACGCCAGGCGATGCGGTAGAACAACAGCATGTTCGCCCCGGCCACCAGCAACAGCGCCACTTTGGTCTGGAAAGCCGGGTTGTAGAGATACTGGTCAGGAAAGCAGGTGACGAACATCACACCTGTAAAGACATTGAGACAAAAGCCGCCAACGCCAAACGGAACCAGCCGGTGCAGTGACTGCAAGGGTATGCCTTTTGTCCAACCCAGTACCCGCAGATCGAACAAGCCGATCGTGCCCATCAGCAAGCTAAGCCCGGTGTAATGCAGAATCTCGGCAGCAGGCCAGCCCCACCCTGTCTGCACCATGACCGCCTGAATGCCAGTCTGTTCAGAGAAGGCCAGTAGCCAGCGTTCCAGTTCCGGAGAGTACAATCAATTCACCTTCAATAAGTGTAGTACAGCAAACGGCCCGTAACGATGGTGCAGAACCACACCAGCAAAATTGCTGCCGCATGCAGTTTCAAGGCCAAGGGCACTGGTGTTGCGTTTGATACGGACAAGGCAACGCACTTGCGCTTTAATGCAATCGTCAGCGCCAACGCTACCGCAACAAAAAACATTTTCAGCCAGAACACGTTACTGGTCAGCACTGTTTCGGGATAAGTGCACAACAACAGCACGCCTGACATCAGGCTGATGCAGAAGGCGGTCAAGGTAAGAGGCAGGTATTTGCCAAGCAGCGAAGGCAGTACGCGCGGGGCCAGCCCGAATACGCTGAAGACCATCAGCACACTCATGCCCACCACAAACGCCATCGACCACACATGCAAGATAAGTCCAATGGCAAAACCCCAGGCCGATTCCCGTACCCAGATGCCAACAGGTGTGAGTTCCAGCCAGAGGTATAGGGCATTCAAAGAGTGAGGGCCTTGAGTTCGGTGGTAATGCCATCCGGATCGCGGAAACGCAACACGCCGGGCTCGTCATCTGCGGGCAACACGGTAGCCCCCAATGCTGTCAGCCCCGCAGTCACGGTGGCGCGGTCGAAGGCGGCAACCTGGATGCCGAAGTGGGCAATGCGCGGCACTGCTGCTCCGTAGGTATAGCGGGTGCCTTCCAGTATCAAGCGAGAACCATTGGCGAACGTGAAGGTGACGCGCCCGGCGTTTGCGTCGCGTGCGCTTTCCATGCCGTAGAGGATGCGGTAGTACGAAACCGCCAGTTCCAGATCGGAAACCTGCAAGAGCACATGATCCACGCGCAAAGGTGTAACCAGTCCCTGCCCGCCTGGCACGAGATCGGAGGGGATTGCCGCCGTGACCAGAGTGTCTGGTGCGGGCAGGAACTGGATTTCATTGCCGTCCGGATCGGCAAAGATGCCACCGATGCCAGTGGTGCCGGGAAAGTCGCCAAAGCCGGCCGTGCGGAACGCTGTGGTCATCGCCGCGCCGATGGCTTCTGCATCGCGGCGGTAATCGACAACCGAGGTACAGAAATGGCCGATGTAAGTGCCGCGTCCGCGCGAGTCGCCAATCGCGAGATAGCCGACCTGGCGGCTTTCCGGTAGCGGACCCAACAAAATAAAGTAGCGGAAGCCCCCCTGGAACGGTTGCGCGTGCAGCGTGGTATTGAACACTCCCATCCAGAATTTGGCAGTGGCTGCAACATCAGGGACGATCACATCGAGATGGTCGAGTCCCGGCGTGTTGAGCGGCAGCATACTGGTCTGCGCGGCCACAAGACCGGGCATGCCAAGTGCCCCTGCTGTGCCGAGCATGCCCAGAACTTGCCTGCGGTTCAGGAAAATATTCATCATCATGGCCCCTGTGTAGTTACCAGCAGTTGTTCGATCAGAGCCGCGGTCTCTGGACGGTCGACCGGAGGGTGCGTGGCGAGGAATACACCGTGCGCCCAGGTCACTGGAGTACGTTGCTGCTGGTCCGCGATATCCAGTGCGGCGCGTTGCTCCGCCAGATAACGGAGGATCGCATCAGAGCCACGGTTCGCTGCACCGTGCACGGCGGTGAGTCCCATTGAATTGATTGCATTCACGTCGTTGCCAAGACTGTGTGCAAGCTTTACCGCTTCAAGGAGCGCTGCTTCACCTTCGTCGTAGGTCTGGTTGAAAACCCAGTTGATGCCGGCAGCCGCCATCAGTGGTGTCGTGCCGGCGTAGGTCGCGATATTCGGATCGGCGGTGTATTCGAGCAGCAGCTTCATCGTTGTTACATCGCCCGCCAAAGACGCGCGCAGGAACGGTGTCTGGCCGGTGAAATCCACCCAGGAAAGGTCGCCAAGGCGTTTGATGAAGCGCTGGTCAGGCGCTTGTTCCTTGGTGCGCACATTGGGATCAGCGCCTTTTTCCAGCAGCGTGCGAATGAGGTTCAGGGCAGCGTCGCGGTCGATACCGTTGCTTGCTTCCGGGCCATTCTTGTCCAGGTTGCGCAACACGACAGCGGCCCACAGTGGCGTTTCTCCGTACCAGTCCGCGGCGTGGATATTGGCGCCACGATCTATCAGATAGTGCGCTACGGCAAGGTGTTGGCCTTCAGGCCGGTCAAGCGCCTCTACTGTTGCATTCAACACCGCATTGAGCAGCGGCGTTACCCCGTTCATATCGGTCTGTTCGAGCTCGGCACCGGCTTCCACCAGCAGTCGGGTCAGTTCCAGATTGCCACTGCGGGTTGCATACAACAGCGGAGTCTTGGCGCCGCCCACCGGCGACCGCTCGCCCCGTTCCGGCCAACCACCACGCACGATCCCGACACCCTTGGAACCGGCATTGGACGCCGGCAGACGGAAATCCGGAATGGCTCCAGCCCTGGACTGCGCATTCACATCCACGCTGCGTGATAGCAACAGTTGCGCTACGTCGACGGCGCCGGCTCGCACCGCCACCATCAGCGGCGTCTGGTCGTAGTTCGGTTCGCGCGCATCCGCTGCAGCGCCGTGTTCGAGCAACGCAGAGACAATCGCTACCGAGCCGCTGCGGGCAGCGAGGATCATGGGGCTTTCCCCGGCACGATCCGGCAACGCTGGATCTGCGCCCGCAGCCAGCAGCAAGCGCACCATGTCGGCATCGCCGTTGTCGATGGCCAGATGCAGCGGCAACAATCCATACGCGTTGGCGAGGTTCGGATCGGCGCCGAGAGCGAGCAAGCGTTGCGTAAGCTCCGTGTCTTCCACACGCACAATCCAATGCAACGCGGGCGTGGCGTAGGGACCCAGCGCATTCACATCGGCACCGCGTTCAGCCAGCAAGGCACGCACCGTTTCGAAGTCACGTTCCATCGCAGCGGTTGCCAGAGCGCTGTCTGCACGTTCGGCGGCACCGACAGTCGCCGCAAGCACCGGTAACAACAGGGCGAAGCTGATCTTGCGCACCATAGCCGCAGCCCTCACAGTGTGACCATGCCCGTGCTGTCGCCAAAAGCGTCCAGCGGCACATCGAGTTTGTCCAACAGGGCCATATGCAGGTTTGCCAGTGGCGTGCCCTTGCCGGTTCGAATGTGGCGTCCGCCCTGCAAGCGCCCGGAAGCACCGCCGGCCACAAGGATTGGCAAGGGGGCGTGGTCATGCTGGTTAGAGTTGCTCATGCCACTGCCGTACAACACCAGGGAGTGGTCCAGCATCGAGCCGTCACCGTCCGGCGTAGCGGCCAGTTTTTGCAGGAAGTAGGCGAGCGTGGTGTTGGTGTGGAACGCGTTGAGGCGCGCGAGCTTGTCCTTGTTGGCTTGCACTTCGGAATGATGCGAAAGGTTGTGAAAGGGGTCGTTGACCCCACTCTCAGGGTAAACCCGGTTGCTGATTTCGCGCGCAACCATCAGCGTGGCAACGCGGGTGATCTCTGCCTGCCAGGCCAGCGCAATCAGGTCAAACATCAACTTCGCATGATCGGTGAAGCCCGGCGGAATGCCGACCGGTTTCGCGGGCACATCAAGATTGTCCAGTGGCGAAGTGGCCACCAGTTGCAGGCGGCGTTCGATTTCGCGCACATCGTCCAGGTAACGTTCGAGCCGCATTTTGTCGCTCGCCGGGAGTCGCCGCTGCAATGCAGCAACATCCTGTGTTACCGAATCGAGCAGACTTGATTTCAGATCCAGGCGTACTGCGCGCTCCTCGGCAGTGCTGCCGTCACCAAACAAGCGCTCGAATACCACCTGCGGATTCTGCTCCATCGGCAGCGGTGTCGTCGGTGTGCGGTAAGCGATCGAGCTGCCGTCATCCAGCGACAGTTCCAGTGAGGGCAGCGGCGTATCCTGCCCGATGTGCTGCGCAGCTACCTGGTCCAGCGAGGTTGGCGACGGACCGGAGCCGGGCGCGGCACAGGTCAGCCATACGGAAGACGACCGCGCATGGTTGGCGCCAGCGGAAGCGTCCGATCCATAGGCAAAAGGCAGGGTCATGTCGCTGACAACATTCAGCCGCTCGCGAAAGGGCTCTAGCGACTGCAAAGTGGGCGTAAAGGCGAATCCGGCACCGTCGGTTGCCGGCATCCAGCGATCCATCACCGCACCATGCGCTATATAAATGCAGGCGAGTCGTGAACGCGGTACCGCAGCGGCGGCGCTGGCACCCACGGGCAGCATGGATTCAAGCAGCGGCAAGGCCAGCGCAGCGCCGGCTCCGCGCAGCAGGTGGCGGCGTGACAAATGTTTCCGGGGCAAAAATTTCATCGTGGTGTATCCCCTGTCTGTGCGAGCGTGTTGGCTTGTCCCGTGGCGCTCTTCAACAGGAACGGCTCACTGCTGACGATACCAAGAACGATTTCAGAAAAACGATACTGGTCCGCTGCGGCTGACCGCACGATGTGGCGAACGGCAGGCATATCACGCGCTTCGACGGCGCGGCCCAGCGCATAGGTCAGCA
>CAMDML010000078.1 GCA_945902215.1 Klebsiella pneumoniae
ACGAACCGGTTGAATTTCCGTTGAATGGTGTCATTCCCGGTTGGACGGAAGGCCTGCAGTTGATGAAAGTTGGCGACAAATACCGACTCTTTATACCGTCAGCACTGGCCTATGGTGAAGCCGGCGCACCGCCGGTCATCCCGCCGAACGCCACGCTGATTTTCGACGTGGAACTACTCGAAATCGTTGCTACTGCCGCCGCAGCACAATAAATGCCGACAACTGAATGAGTCAGACTGCTCTCAACAGCGCGCTCTGCGCTTTCATTCAGGCTTCACCCACTCCCTTCCATGCTGTGGCCACGATGGCTGCTCAGCTGGAAGGGGCGGGTTTCTCCCGTCTTGACGAATCCGCCACGTGGCAACTGCAGCCACAGGGCCGTTATTACCTTACCCGCAACCAGTCTTCCCTGATTGCTTTTCGCCTTGATGCCGCCACCTTGCTTGAGCAGGGGCTGCGCATGGTGGGCGCCCATACCGACAGCCCTTGTCTGAAGGTCAAGCCGCAACCAGATTTGCTGCGCCAGGGTTATATGCAGCTCGGTGTCGAAGTTTACGGCGGAGCACTGCTTAACCCCTGGTTTGATCGTGACCTGTCGCTGGCCGGACGCGTGACGTATCAGGATGCCATGGGCCGCCAGAGTTCTTGCTTGGTTGATTTCAAGCGTCCCATCGCCACTATCCCCAGTCTGGCCATCCATCTGGATCGCGAAGTGAACCAGAAGCGTAGTATCAATGCGCAAACGGATCTGCCACCGGTGGTGCTGCAATGTCCTCTGGGTAGCGAACCCGATTTCAAGGCACTCTTGCTTGAACAAGTTAAACAGCAGCATGCGGACCTTGGCGTGGCATCAATCCTGGATTTTGAACTGAGTTTGTACGACGTGAACCCCCCCGCACTGGTTGGCTTGCGTGAGGAGTTCATTGCGGCAGCGCGGCTCGACAATCTGGCAAGCTGCTTCCTCGGATTGCACAGCCTGCTGGAATGCAAAGGCAGCAATGCCCTGCTGGTCTGCACAGATCATGAGGAGGTCGGCAGCAATACTGCAGCCGGTGCCTCAGGCCCCTTCCTGCAGGCTACGCTGCAGCGGGTTACGGACAAACTGCTCGGCGCAGGCAACGAAACGTTCCAGAGATTGTTGCAACGCTCCTTCTTTGTTTCTGCCGACAATGCCCACGGCATACATCCCAACTTTGCCGACAAACACGACAGCAAACATGGACCCTTGCTCAATGCCGGGCCGGTCATCAAGTTCAACGCCAATCAACGTTATGCCACGAACAGTGAATCTGCTGCCTTGTTCCGCCGCATCTGTGCGGAAGCAGGTGTGCCGGTGCAGAGTTTTGTGGTGCGCAGTGACATGGCTTGCGGCAGTACGATTGGGCCGATCATCGCCACGGAACTGGGAGTAAACACTGTCGATATCGGCATTCCCACCTTTGCCATGCATTCCATCCGCGAGCTTTGCGGTAGTCACGATACGCAGTATCTGGCCGCTGCGCTCACGCACTTTTACTCAACCCGGTCGTAACGCTCTGGCAGCAAAAGTTGTGCGATTGCATTGTTGAACGGCGGCGGGGTGTGATCAAGCAAACTTGCCAGCCAAGCCGCGCAGAACGGCGTTCGCGTCAGCCCGTGGGAGCCATGCCCCACGTTCAGATACAAGCCTGAATACTCACCCCCGCCTTCATTGGCAGGCCTGCAGGCAGGTCCGGCCAGTGGCATTCTGTCGGGCGTAATGCAGCGCATGCCTTGTCGCTGCAAGAACGGTTGCTGGCGTGCCATTGAATCAGCAAGACTCGGGTTGAGCTGCGCTACGAATTCCAGATGCTCGCGGCTTCTTGCAGCGATGGCCTGCATACCATGATCTCCCACGTAATAACTGCCGCCGATGCTTTGGCGACCTCCGCCTGGCGGCAACACATAGCCTTGACCGCTCAGAATAGTGCTGACTTTGGAGTCCAGTGCCGGGTATACGTCGACTTGTCCGCGGTTGCCGATGACCGGGTAGTGACGCGTCTGAGGAAAAAAATGCACATCCGCACCGTTGCATAGCACAACGCAGGACGCTTCCAGAATGGAGGTGCTGCGTTCAGCAGCCAAGTGCAAGCGCCAGCCATCGTCAAGCTGTTCAAGTGCGGTGACGCGGGTACCGGTTTGCACGGTGATACCGGGATGCGCTGCCCAGGCTTTGCAAAGCGCGGGTGGCGAAAGCCACCCCGAGTCAGGGAAATACAAGGCAGGATGGGCGAGCTCAATACCCGCAATCATGCTGGCTGCTTCGGGCGGCAAATAGCGCATGACCGCAGGAGCGTAATGCGCATCTGCTGCCAGCTGTTTGAAGCGTTTCTGCAAGCGCGGAATCACCGCAGCCTGCAGCATACCGCAGCGATGCCAGTCGATATCAGCGTTCTGCGCAAGCGCCTCGTAATATCGCGCGGCATAGAGGAACGTATGGAGATTGAACTGGTTGTCAGCACTGTCCAGTGTAGACAAGTTGCAATGCAGAATGCCCTGCGGATTACCTGAGCCTTGAGTGGCCAGCGCATGTTTCTGTTCAAGCAAAAATACCTGCCAGCCGCTTTGCGCCAGGACATGCGCGGTACTGCAACCGGCGAGTCCGCCGCCGACAATACAGACCGTTTTGTTGGCCTGATGTTTGGGTAATTTATTACCTGATTCGCCCGCCAGTTCGCCCTGCAGCATTTCCTGCTTGCGTCCAAAACCGCGGATTTTGCGGAAGGTGAACCCGGCCTCCGTCAGGTTGCGCCGGAACTCGCTCGCTACAGAATAGGTAGCCAGTGTGGTGCCCGGTTTGCTGATGTTGGCCAGAGTCTTCAGCAAATCCTCCTGCCATAGCGCCGGATTCAGTTTGGGGGCGAATCCGTCAAGAAACCATGCATCAACGCGGAAGCCATCGGGTCGAAACAGATTGGCGAGTTGTGTCGCTGCTTCTCCGTACAGCAGGGTCAGGCGCACATCACGTCCGCCACAGCGCAAAGCGAGCTGATGCACGCCTGCGGTATGGTCCGGGTATTGGCACAACAGTTCTGTGCTGAAACTCTGCAGTTCCGGCCAGTGTTGATGCAAACGTTGCATATCAGACTTTGTCAGCGGATGCAGTTCACAACCGAGGTAGTGGAGCGTGGCACCCGCAGGTGCCTGCGCGCACCACAACCTGCAAGCATTAAGAAAGTTCAGGCCGGAACCAAAGCCAAGCTCACCAATGATGAAGTGTGAGCCATGCAGGTTGCGCCAGCGTTCTTCCAAATAGTTGCCTTGCAGGAATACATGGCTGCTTTCGCCCAGCGCATTGGCACTGGAGAAATAGATGTCGCCATACTGGAGTGAGCGCGGCCAGCCGGACGCATCCCACTCCAGAGTGGCATTGGTCAATGCAGAAGACATTCGGGTCAGTCAGGAAGCAGAAAGGGGCATTGTATGGCATGTGGGAAGAGGGCACAGGTGCGCATAGGCAGGAGCGCGCCGTTCGGCTAAAATACTGGTTTTTCGGAGCTCCCCATGCTGGAAGTCAACGCCCCCCTGCAACGTATCAAGGATTGTTTCGAGCGCCTCCGCGTGCTCCGGGGGTATCTTTGACTTCGACCGCAAGCAGGAACGCCTGACCGAAGTCGAGCTGGAACTGGGTGAGTCCAAAGTCTGGGACAAGCCCGAATACGCCCAGGCGCTAGGCAAGGAACGCGCCGATCTCGGCAAAAACGTTCACACCATCCTCGATCTCGAAAAACAGTTCGCCGAAGCCGGCGAGTTGATCACCCTTGCCGACGAGGAAAACGATACGGCGCTATTCGACGAGGCCATGGCCGAACTCGGTAAGGCCGTAGAGACACTCGAACAGCTTGAATTCCGCCGCATGTTTTCCGGCGAACTGGACCAGAACAACGCCTATCTCGACATTCAGGCCGGTTCAGGTGGCACCGAAGCCCAGGACTGGGCGGAAATGCTGCTGCGCATGTACTTGCGCTGGGGCGACAAACACGGCTTCAAGACTGAACTGATGGAGGCCTCATCCGGCGAGGTTGCCGGCATCAAGAGTGCCACTGTGCAATTCACCGGTGAGTATGCCTACGGCTGGCTGCGCACGGAAACCGGCGTGCATCGCCTGGTCAGAAAATCTCCCTTTGATTCCGGCAACCGCCGGCATACTTCCTTCTCCTCGGTGTTTGTATCACCGGAGATTGATGACGACATCAAGATCGAACTCGACATGAGCAAGGTGCGCGTGGACACTTACCGAGCCAGCGGTGCTGGTGGCCAGCATGTCAACAAGACTGATTCTGCGATCCGCATGACCCACGAACCCAGCGGTATCGTTGTGCAGTGCCAGAACGAACGTTCGCAGCATAAGAACCGCGACTCTGCCATAAAACAGTTGAAAGCCAAGCTTTACGAAATGGAGCTGCAGAAGAAAAGAGAAAGCATGCAGAAGATCGAGGACTCAAAGGCCGACATCGGCTGGGGCAGCCAAATCCGCTCCTATGTGCTCGACCAGTCGCGCATCAAGGATCTGCGCACCGACATTGAAACCAGCAACACCGGTGCGGTGCTTGACGGCGATCTGGACAAATTCATGGAAGCCAGCCTGAAAATGGGCCTCTGATTTATTGACAAGAATTTACTGACACGAATTTGGCAGACAAGAATTTACCGGACAAGAAACTACTCAAAAAGAATACAACATAGAGAGACCAGGGCATGACTGAGCAACAACAGGGCACCCCAAAAAGTGATGGTGAGCCACAGGACGAAAACAAGCTGATTGCGCAACGGCGCGAGAAGCTGACAGCGTTGCGTGCGCAGGGCACAGCGTTCCCCAATGATTTCCGGCGCGATGCCTTGGCGGCCGCTTTGCATGCCCGTTTTGCCGAAGCCACCAAGGAAACCCTGGAGGCCGAACTGCCGCCGGCGCGGGTAGCCGGTCGTGTGATTCGCATGCGCGGTCCCTTCATGGTGATCCAGGACGGTAGTGGCCAGATTCAGCTCTATCTGAATCATAAAGAATACAGCGAAGCGCAAAATGCGCTGAATAAAAGCCTCGATCTTGGCGATATCATCGGTGTCAGCGGCCGCGTGTTCCGCACCGGCAAGGGCGAATTGACTGTATGGGCCGCCGAACTGCGCCTGCTGACGAAAGCGTTACGCCCGCTGCCTGACAAATACCACGGCCTGCACGACACCGAAGTGCGCTACCGCCAGCGCTATGTCGATCTGATCGCAAACGAGGAGACGCGCCATACCTTTCTGTTGCGCTCAAAGATTGTCGACAGTATCCGCCGCTTCATGAACGGCCGCGACTTCATGGAAGTGGAAACACCGATGATGCAACTGATTCCTGGTGGTGCCGTCGCGCGCCCCTTCGTCACACATCACAACGCACTTGATCAGGAAATGTTTTTGCGTATCGCGCCGGAATTGTTTCTAAAGCGCCTGGTAGTTGGTGGCTTTGAACGTGTTTATGAAATCAACCGCAATTTCCGCAACGAAGGTTTGTCCACCCGCCACAACCCGGAATTCACCATGCTGGAGTTCTATCAGGCCTACGCAGATTACCGGGAACTGATGGATATGACTGAAGCGATGCTGCGGACGGTTGCACAGGAAGTGCTGGGCACGACAACCTTTGACTATCAGGGGCAGCAACTAGATTTCGGCAGCCCGTTCCGGCGTATGACTATACCCGAAGCAGTTCTGCAACATGTGCCTGGCGTGAGTGCTGCGCAATTGCAGGATGAAGCCGCGTTGCGCGAGTTGGTCAGCAAGTTTGGCGGTATCCCTGGCGCCAACTGGGGACTAGGCCGTCTGCATATGGAAATTTTTGAACAGAAGGTTGAGCAACTGCTGCTGCAACCCACTTTCATTACGGAATATCCTACCGAAGTTTCACCACTCGCACGACGCAATGACCATAATCCTGCAGTTACTGACCGCTTTGAACTCTTTATAGGTGGCCGCGAAATTGCCAATGGTTTCTCCGAGCTGAATGATGCTGAAGATCAGGCCGAGCGCTTCCATGCCCAGGCTGCAGAAAAAGAAGCAGGTAATGATGAGGCTATGCATTTCGATCACGACTATATTACTGCTCTCGAATACGGCATGCCGCCTACAGCAGGTGAAGGTATTGGTATCGACCGCCTCGTGATGCTCTATACCAACCAGCCATCGATTCGCGATGTGTTGCTGTTTCCGCACATGCGCCGGCAACATGACTGAACCGGGTGCCGGAACCCCGCAGGAGGTCCGGCTCGAAGAGTCCTGGCGGCTGCGCCTGCAACCTGAATTTGCACAGGACTACATGCTGCAATTGCGTACTTTTTTGCGCGAAGAAAAACAAGCTGGCAAGCAGATTTATCCGCCCGGCAGCCTGATCCTCAATGCTCTCAACGCCACTCCCTTTACCAAAGTCAGCGTCGTCATTCTCGGGCAGGATCCCTACCACAATCCTGGGCAAGCGCATGGTTTGTGTTTTTCCGTATTGCCAGGCGTGGACCCGCCGCCATCGCTACTCAATATCTACAAGGAATTGCACCGCGATACTGGCTTTGTGCCACCTGCGCATGGCTGTCTGAATCATTGGGCTCGGCAGGGCGTACTGCTGCTCAATGCCGTGTTGACTGTTGAGCGTTTCAAGGCGGCTTCACACCAAGGCAAGGGCTGGGAGCGTTTCACCGACAGCATTGTCACCATGCTCAACGAGGAATGCTCGGAACTGGTGTTTCTGTTGTGGGGCAGCCATGCGCAAAAGAAAGGTCAGCATATCGATCGCAGCAGGCATCTGGTGCTGGAGTCGCCGCATCCGTCGCCGTTGTCTGCACATCGGGGCTTTCTTGGGAATGGGCATTTTTCCCGAACCAATGCGTGGCTCAGGGAACATGGCCGACCGGAGATTGACTGGCAACTACCAGCTGCAGCGTGCTCCGGGATCGGGGAAGTTCAATCCCCTGTATAGACACACCCGCTGGTGCAGGTTTCCTTGACAACAATCCTGCTGAGCTTGGGCAGCACAACTTTGATTTCGCGCCAGAGCCAACGGGCAAGCACTTCGCTGGTGGGGTTTTCAAGACCGGGGATGTCGTTCAGGTAATAATGGTCAAGCCGGGCAAATACTGGTTTGACTGCCGCCTTGATGTCTGCGAAATCCATTACCCATTGCAGTTTTGGGTCAAGATCACCCCCGACATGTACTTCCACCCGGAAGGAGTGTCCGTGCAGACGGCCGCATTTATGACCAGGCGGTACAGCAGGCAGCAGATGGGCTGCGTCAAAGGTGAATTCCTTGTAAATATCCATAGCGAGGCAGTGCGAAAAAACAGGATGGTCGGTCGCGCGATGTTAGCGGCTGGCAAATGTCATGTATAGGGAGCATGGCATATAATCCCCGGGTCCAAGACCCTCCCCCAAGTCCAGATTCCATGAGTATCGGCAGCAGCCTGAATCGTTACTTGACGAAACTCCGTGTCGTGATGATGCGTGGCACACGTTTGCCCACTTGCCTTGGCCTGCTGGTTACCTTGCTTGTGCTGTGGTTGTTTACCACCAACCAGTCGGTTATCCAGGATCTGAAAGAACGCCTCGATAACGTTGTATACGATCAACGTTTCAGCATCGTGCAGGGTACGATGCGAAGAAACGACCATAAGATCGTGATTATCGATTACGACGAGAAAAGTCTGGCGGCCGAAGGGCAGTGGCCCTGGTCCCGGTTCAAACTGGGCGATCTGGTTACCCGGCTTTCAGAGCGGGGCGTGCTGGTGGTCGGCTTCGACGTGTTTTTTCCGGAATACGAGCGCAATCTCGGCCTTGAACTGCAAAAGCGCGTAGAGGAGGATCCGGATGTGGCCGCCAGAGCAGCGGGGTTGCTCCAGGAAGTGGAAAAAAATCCCGACATGTTTGATGCTGACGGCTATTTCGCCGAAAGCATGCTGAGCACAGATGTCGTGCTCGGTTTTTCCTTCCGGGCGGAGGAAGGTAGCCGCCGCGGCAGTTTACCGGCGCCGATATTCAGGATGGAAGAAGTTTCAGCCGAAAGTATTTCATTGCAAGAACAGCAGGGCTATGTCGGCAATGTCGATATCCTGCAGGAGGGTGCTGCTGGCGCGGGGTTCTTCGACACCAGAACTGACATTGATGGAATCATCCGCCGTTCGCCGCTGTTCATGCAGTTCCAGAATCGCCTGTATCCCTCGCTCGCGCTCGAAATGGCGCGCCTCTATTATTTCGAAACTGAATTTACCCCGGAAATAGAGCGCGACTTGACGGGTTCCATTCGCGAACTCATGGGCATTCGTATGGGGCAGATTCTGATTCCCACGGATGAAGTGGGGCGAGTGCTCGTACCCTACATCGGCCCCTCTCCCAGCTATCCCTATATTTCCGCGACAGATGTATTGCAGGGAACCCTCACGCCAGAACAGGAAGAGCTGCTGTTCAACAGTTTGGTGCTGGTGGGTACGACCTCAGTTGGCTTGTACGATTTGCGTTCGACTCCGATGCAGGCTGTATATCCCGGTGTGGAAGTGCATGCCAACGTGCTCAATGCAATTCTCAGCTCGGCACCTTCAGTGATCATCGATGAGGAAAATCTGGATCAACAGAGCTCGGTCAGCGGTCTGAAGGATATCTTCAATAAGCAACAAGCCAGTCCATTCCCGTCACGGCCGGACTGGGAAGTCGGCGCCGTGTATGTGGCCATTATTGGCATTGGCTTCGTCCTGTCGTTTATCTATCCGCATCTTGGTCCCGCGCTGTTGGCGCTTTCCAGCATTACCTTCATGGTGGGTCTCACCGTACTGAATTTCCAGTTGTGGAGCCGTTATAACCTCGACATTTCACTTGTAATCTTTTTGATTTTGATTCTGCTGATCGTTGCTGTGAACATGACCTACGGATTTTTGCGCGAGGGTTTGAACAAGAAGGCAATCAAGGGCATGTTCGACCAATACGTGCCTCCGGCGCACATTGATGCCATGTTGGACAACCCTGACAAATACAACTTCTCGGGCGAGAGCAAAGATTTGAGCGTGCTGTTTTCGGATATCCGCAATTTCACCACGATGTCTGAAAAGCTCTCCGCGGTAGAACTAAAAAGTATGCTAAATGAGTTCTTCACGCCGATCACCGGCATCATTTTCGACCACAACGGGACCATCGACAAATACGTCGGCGACATGGTTATGGCTTTTTGGGGGGCACCACTTGACGATCCGGAACATCGCACCAACGCAGTACTGGCCGCCCTTAAGATGCTCGCCAAGGTTGAAGAGTTGAAACCCTTGTTCAAGGAAAAAGGCTTGCCCGAAGTCAACATCGGCGTGGGCATCAATTCCGGCATGATGAGCGTAGGCGACATGGGCTCGATCTATCGCCGTTCTTACACCGTGCTGGGCGATGCGGTGAATTTGGGTTCGCGTCTGGAGGGCATCACCAAGGCATATGGCGTCAAACTGTTGATTGGCGAACAAACCTTTCAGGGACTCAAGGGCATACTTTGCCGCCAAATAGACAAGGTGCTGGTGAAGGGCAAGGATGAACCTATTTGCATTTATCAACCGCTGTGTGCGGAAAAGGATGCACCGGACGCTTTGGTGGCGCTAGTCAATGATTACCACCGGGCTTACCAGCATTATCTCAAGCAGGAATGGGATGCCGCCGAGCATCAAATGCGGCAATTGCAGCAACTGGATCCAGACACCCAACTGTACGCTATTTACCTGCAACGCATCGGCCAATTGCGCACGCAGGAACTGCCGAACGGCTGGGATGGTGCCTATCGTTTTACAACCAGATAAGTGCATCTGTCAGGTCCTTTTCGGGGCGTTTGTATCATTGACACAACCACCCAAGTGGGTAAAATGCGCAGCCTCAGCGCACCGGGTGAATAGCTCAGCTGGTAGAGCGTCGCCCTTACAAGGCGAATGTCGGGGGTTCGAGCCCCTCTTCACCCACCATTCATG
>CAMDML010000079.1 GCA_945902215.1 Klebsiella pneumoniae
AGATACGTCTGAGCCAGCCTGCAGGTTGTTGATGGTGGCCACGTCGATCAAGGTAGCAGACACAGCAGATGCTGTTAAACCGCCTGTTGAACCGGTACCAGACGTCGCGCCCACGTTTACGGTGATTGCGTCAGTTGTGCCGGTCCAGCCAGTGGTGTTGGTAACAGTAGCAGCGCCACCTTGTAGCAGAGTAACGGTACCGCCAGCAGCGAAGTTGGTCAATGTACCGCCAGTTGCACCATTGATGAACAAGGATGAAACGGTGTTGCCAGTTGCGCCGGTAGGCAGTGCAACGGTAACGCCGCCTTTGATAGTGACCCCTTCAAAACCGGTGATGTTGGCACCGGTGACTAAAGAGATGGCAGTAGAGGTATCTAAGGTATCGGTACCTTCGCCGCCCGCAAGAGTGTGGGTAGCAGCAATGGTGCTAATGCCGACCCAGTCGTTACCTGCGTTCATGCTTACCGACAGTTTGTCGGTGGCATCCGCGGTGATGGCAACATTGTGCGCGCCGGCGTCGGAGGTTACGGTACCGGTGACGGTAGCAGTAGCGCCAACCAAGTTAGCAGCCAATGTGGCAGTAGTGCCGGTCACGTTCAGGGTGGTCAACGAAGTGCTGGCCACTCCCACTGTAACTTGTGTTTCTAAAGTAGCGGAACCCGAAGTCGTACCGGCAGCGACCAGATTGATGGTTTCGATGCCATCTACGGTTACTGTGTTCGATCCAGTCGTTGCAGCGCCATTGAGCAGGACGATGGTTGCGTCGGCAGCGCCAGCAACAGCAGCGGCAGCAAAGGTTGCTGTGGTGTTTTGGCTTGTGTTCAAGACATGAACGTTGGTGATTTTAGCCAGACCAGTCACGGTGACGGCAGCGGTAGAGCCGTTGTTGTACACGTCGTTAACGCCAGCGAACGATGTTCCGTCAACGGTGGTGGCAGCGGTAGCGGTAATGCTAACGTTTTCAATGCTGGTAGTTGTAACGCCAGCGCCGAGCGTTCCTGCAACGGTATTGGTAATGTTCAACGAGTCTGTACCAGCAGTACCACCGTTCAGGTTGTCGCCAGCGGTCAATGTTTGCGCGCCAGTAGAGGTTGTGGCAGCGGTAAAGGTGTCATTGCCAGTGCCGCCGGTGAAGGCTAAGCCAGTGTCCACACCCGTAGTGAGCGGAAAGGACGCGCCGGTGACGACGACATTGTCGAGAGCGGTTTTGGCCGCAGTAATGGTGCCAGCGGCAGCAGTTACCGAAGCAACAGCTGAAGCGCTGTCAGCAGCCTGTGCTTTGTCCATTGCATAGTACAAGGAAACGTTAACCTTGTTTGCAAGCTGCGCTTTTGCATCGGCGTAGTTTGTCAGGGTGCTAGCACGCAGAGCCAATACGGCTTCGGTGATTACCTGTGCACGGGATTTGCCGCCATTCAGTTGGCTGGTGACCCAGTTGGTTGACCAAGTAAGGGCCGCAGCGGGGGTGGTGCTGGGCAGAAGTTTGAGAACCAGTTTGTCAGCGAATTCCTGGCCGGTCATGAAGCCGGGGAAGTTTGCTGCGAAACCTGCATCTTTTGCCAGGTCAGCTGCGATCTGCGCAAGTGTCTTGCCGCCTTCAGCGGAAGCTACCATCGCAGTAAGGCTAGTGCCGCCCGGGGCAACGTTGATCATCGCTACATAGAGCGCGGTCAGTTCATTGCGACCTTCAGTTGTGATTAAAGCCATCTTTTAAATCTCCGTGATTGTTGTGGTTTAAACTAAATTTAGTTTGTTACTTGTTACTTCTTCTATCGTTTCAGTACTGTTCGTAGTTGGTAAGTCGTTGGTAAGTCGTTGGTAAGTCGTTGGTAAGTCGTTGCCGTTAGTTACGTTAGTTTGATACTGCTTGAAGCGGATTTATCCAGAATCTCCACTACCGGTGTCCATAGTAGTCGTTCGAAAACCAAGCGGCGTGTGACCAGAGTCACAAGCCCACCCTCTTTTCTGCAACCACCAGGTCATCCGTTACTGCACTCCCCCGCTCCAAAACAGCACCTACGGGTTCATACATGGGCGGCAAGACTATCACCGACCGCAAACCTTTTGCAAGTTTTTAATAGTCGGCCGCAACTCTTTGTTTTTGATTGTAAATGCTTTGTTAAAAATTGTAGCTAATTCCGAGATCTGCGGCGGTTCCGCGGCTCTCAAAGGGGCCTATATTGCTGCCCTGATCCTGATGGGTGAAATTGAAGAGAAAGACAAGATTTTCTTGCAAAGGGCGGGTGTATTGGAGGCGGAAAACCCGGCTTTCTATCTGGCGCTTGGCACCCCCGGCAAGCAGGTCGCTGTACCCGACCTCGTCGTTCAGCCGGGCATAGTTTAATTGGCTGCTCAGCAGGCCGGTGCCCAGCCGCCACTGCCAGGAAAGCCGCAGCTTCCAGCCTTTGCGGTCGGCGCCGGGGCGCTTGTCCCGAACGGCCAGATTCATCAAAGGGCCGATTTCGATACCAACCAGCTGGGTTTCACCGGCCAGCGGGCATTCAAGGCCGGCGGTAGCACTGGCTTCCACCCCTGCAACCAGCTCTTGGCCGTGGTACCACTGGTGCTGGGCGGCCGCTTCATACTGCGGCCGGCAACCTTCGCCATTGGCGCGTCGCCGTGCCCGTAATTCGGTGACGGTATACAGGGGGCTGCCGCCATAGAGGAGGTGGCTGGTTCCCGCCATGAGATCCCACTGATACCCCGCTTCCGGCAGGGTCAAGCCATAGCGCCAGTCGAACTGGAGCAAATCGGAATCCCTGTGCTCGCTGATTCGGTTACGCAGGGAAAACAAGAGGTCGTGGTTACGTTCAGGCGTGAGCCGTTGATAAAAGCCGTTCAGCCGTAGGTTCAAATAAGGGCCGCTGACCGGCTGGAATTCAGGATCGAGCGTGAGCGCAATTTGCTCACCCGACAGTGTGAGGGTGAAATCACTTCGGGAGGGCGCGCCATTGAGGTTGTTGTCGTACCCGGTTGCCACCTCGACTTGCAGGCCGCGGCTGCGGGTTTGGCTTTGCCAGGACTGCTGCCGTTCTTGCAGCATCGCGGTCAACGAAGGCGGCAGGTCGGCGCGTTGCAGCAAGGCGCTGTTCACTTCAAGCGCCGGGAACAATTGGCCGGCCAGATACAAGGCCTGCGCGTAGTCGACGCGGGCACTGCCATTGTCGGGTTCCAGCAACAGGGCGCGTTCGAGCGCTTCAAGTGCGGGAGCTATTTGCCCGGTGTTCAGGAGCGCCGCGCCATAGAGTGCGAAATATTCCGCGCTCAATAGGCACTCGGGCATGAGGATGCCGAGCTGCTGCTCGGCTTGCGGCCATTGCGTGTCGTTCGCCGGGTAATAGTCTTGCAGCGGCGGGCAGTCGGCCAGCGCATGCATCGACATAAGCAGCGCGGCCACGCAGCCTGAGAGGGTTCTGACTGGAGGCAATATGTAAGGGATCATGCGTGGGTGATGCTGCCTACCATCGTTGGTGGAATCCCTTCAATCATACAGATGCGGATGGTACGCGAGAAATAGAAAGGCCGCTTTTAAAGCGGCCTTTAATGGTTTGTGGTTATGGAGCACTCAAGTTCAGCTCAGCGTCCATGCTTTTATGCAGAATTCTGATGATTTCGATTTTTACTTCCGTGCCTAATTTGTAATAAATGATATGGCTACTTTGTGGAAATTTTCGATAGCCAAGTTTTATATGGTCGCAGGCTATGCCCAGGGAAGGTGAGTCTGAAAGCGTGTAAAACGTGTCATCGATCTGTTTTAAGTAAATATTGCGCTGCTCGCGCCCCCAATTTTCTTGAGTGTGCCGGGCAATGTTTTTGAGATCGCTTTTTGCATTGACTGTAAGTTTGAACGGTGGCATCAGTGGCTTTCATCGTCTAACTCAGCAATAAGCGCATCGTAACTATATTCCGCATATCCGCTTTGTTCTCCCTCCTCAAGCATTCGTCTCAAGCGTTCAAGTTTGGTTTCCGACTTTTCAAGCATTCTGAGGGCGGCCCTAACGACTTCACTGGCCGAGCCATATCGTCCACTTTGGAGCTGCCGTGAAATAAAAGCATCAAAGTGGTCTCCAAGGGTAATGCTTGTATTCTTTGCCACAGGGTCTCCGCAAATACCTAAAATTGGTATTTAATGGTAGTGCTCGATAGTAAACCGGTCAAGAGCGGCCAAAGGCAAGGCTGATGTTAGGGCGTTGAGATTTTTCCCAGCGGGAAGCGGCGGCTTTCTTGGCGACAGTTACTGCCTGCCGCCATGCAGCAGTTTGAGCGCGGGGTTGGCGGTTTTGTTTTTGGGTGTGGCCGCTTGCAGTGGCGGTGCGAACAACGTGTGCGGAATGCGTAGGCCGTTGAGCAGATAACTTCCTTGTGAATCGAGGCGTGCGTCGCTGAGCTGGCGCGCAGCGCATTCACCGACGAGGATCGGGTGAGCGAGTTCAGCGGTCATTTCCTGGATGCGCAAGGCGATTGTCACCGTTTCACCCAGCAAGGTATGCGTGCGGCGATGCGCGGGACCGATCGAGCCGATCAGCACCGGACCTTGTTCAATGCCGATGCCGAGAGCGAGCGGCTCAAGTCCGGCGGGCGGCGATTGCGGCAGTACATCCTGCATAACCTGCTGCATGTCTTGCGCGGCATCCAAAGCTTGTTGCGCGGCCTGCGCGCCACTGCCATCCCAGATGGCCAAGAGACTGTCGCCTTTGAATTCGTGCACGCGGCCACGGTGTTTTTCGATGATTGCGGTGGTGCGGACAAAGAAATAATGCAACAGCGCGGCGGATTCTTCCGGTGGCCGTGCTTCGCCATACGCCGAGAAATTGCGCAGGTCGGCGCTGAGCAGCGTGGCATCCTGACGGCGCGCATCGATGCTGGAATTTGGCAGAGAGTAGGCAATTGCCTGCGCAACATCGACGGGCAGGTAGCTGCTGAGGTTGCCGAGCACGCGGCCACGTTCAAGACGTGCGCGGGCATATTCGTACAGGATCAACATGCCGGCAGCCGTAACGCCATATACCGCAGGTGCCAGCCAGCCGAGCCAGATGTTCGTGGTAGACAGCATTTGTGCGTGCAGCAGTACGGCGAGCAGTGGCAGGGCCAATGCACAACCGGCAAGTCCGCTGCCAGCCAAACGTTCACGTGCGCCGGAGAACAACAGCAGGATACCGGCAAATACCATGCTCAACAGGGCGAGATACAGCGGCGCGGCGCGCGGCGTAAAGGGCACGGCGTTGTCGAGCACGCTGCCGAGAATGCGCGCTTGCAGCTCCACACCCGGGGCAGCACCGCTGAACGGAGTGGGAACGATGTCGTCGAGTCCGAATGCGGCGTAACCGACAAGACCCCAGGTGCCATCAAGCAGGTCAGTGTCGACAGTGCCGTTGATGATGTCGACAGCGGAGAACGCGCGATAGGTGTCTGGGTGATTACGGAAGGAGACCCGCAGGTTGCCGGCTGCGTCCAGTGGAATGGCAAGGCCAGGATAACCATCGAGCCGTAGTTCCTGGGCGGCGCCGGTGAGGAACGCGCCCGGCTGTATCGTTGCGGCCCAAGGCTGTGTGCCCGTGGCAACCAGCAAGGCACTGAGCGACAAGGCGGGATAGGCCTGATCGTCGATACATATATAAGCAGGAATATGCCGCACCGCGCCGTCGTTGGCGACAAGCGGAGCAATATGACCTTTCGCAATGCCTGAAAACAGGGCTTCGTTTGCCACGTAGCCCTGCGCCGTGTTGGCGCCAGCGTTACAGGAAACGCCGGTCAGCGGATGCGTCATCGTGCCGATGCGATCGCTCTGCTCCGATTGCAGCGCGGGTACTTGCCCCAGCACGGCATTGGTGGCTTGCAACGCAGCCAGGAATTGCGCGTCGCCATCCCTGCCGGCATCAAACACGATGTCGTACAGCTGCAGATCAACGCCAGCCTGGGTCAACGCGGTAGAAAGTTGGGCGAGAGTTTCACGGGGCCAAGGCCAGGGGCCGAGTTGGGCGAGGCTGTTTTCGTCGATGGCAATAATACTGATGCGCTCTTCGGTCTGCATGACGGGATCAAACCGCCAGCCCAGCGCGCCAACCTGATCTTCAAATGTTCGCAGACTGCCACCGAACACCAGCAGGAACAGCAGCGAGAGCGCAGCGGCCAGACCCAGCATCAACAGCCGTGCATGCAAGGGCTTCAGGTTCAGGGCCAAGGCCAGAGTGGCCAGGCTGCCGGGGTCTCGAGCGGTGCGCAACATTACGGCTGCCTGCCCCACAACGTGAGCCCTTCGATATAGCCGTTTTGCAGGGTTTTTTCGAAGAAATAACCCGCTTCAGCGCCATCAAGACTGGTTGCACCGGCCATGGCTTGCGTCGCGCTGCGGCTGTGGAAATAGCCGCCGGAGTACAGCAGTCCGCTGTCAGCAAACTTCACCGCGCCGGTGGCCGTGTGGCTCAGGTCAAGACTGGTGGAGAAGGTGCGCTGCTCGAAATCGATGCTCAACTGGCCCTTGTTGACGCTCATTAATGAAGCAAGACCGCCTTCGGTAAAGGTGGCTTGGGCCTGCGTCAAGGCGAAGCCGACCACGCCGAGCCCGTTTTTAACAACATTGGGGCCGTTTTCGATGCGGAACAGGGCGTAATGGTCGTTGCCGACGGTGACTTTGCGATTATTGGCCGTAGCCGCATCGTACGACACCGAGATGCGTTCATTGCTCTTGTTGCCGTTTTCAGACCAGCGGCCCCACAACAACTGGCTGGCGGCAAGCGCTTGCGGAGGCACCGGCGCCAAGGGAGTGAATTCGGGTACGGTAATGGCCGCCGGTGTTTCGGAAGTGGTGACACTGGATCCGGTCAATTTCTCGTTTACAGCACGCGAGGTCACGGAGTTTGCGGTGGCTTCTTCCGATTCTTGCTGAGGAGCCGTGGCAACGGCGAGCTGCGGAGCGGCCGGCGCTTGCGGCAGGGCCAGACGGCCGGCGGCGGGCAAAAACACCGGATTCAAGGCATTGATGCGCACTTCGACAATCTGGTCATCCGAACCGGAAAGCTCAAGCGAGTTGGCTTGACAGGGGCCGAACGCATCGGCGGAACACTGCATGGAGTAGGGGGCGACAACAATCGTGCCTTCGTTGACCAAGGCGCGGACCGTATCCTGGCTGGCGCTAACCACGAAGTCGGTACCGCGCACGCCGATCGCCGCGATGGGTGTATTCATGCGGAAATTTTCACGCGCTTCTTTCGCCGCGCGGCCGGAGATGGCGCGGATGACTCCATTTTCAAGATTGAACTTTACAACGGAGGCGGCGGGATTGGCGGCGTCATATTCGTAGCGAACGATTTCGAGCAGGCTGTCAGGACGGACACTGACGAGCGCATCGTCTACAAAGCGAACGTGCACGTGGCCACTGCCGGCTGTGTGGATCTTGTCGTTTACATGAACCCGTGTGCCGACCGTAACGCGCTCGCGGCCAGCACCGGCCGTTTCGATCCACGCTTTGCCGAGTACCAGGCTCACTTCACCCACGAAGGGGCCGGCTGGAGCGCCGGAAGCGAAGGCTTGGGTCGAGACCAGCAGCATACTTCCGGTCAACAGGCTGCCGGCCAACATAAGGGCAGGCAGCGCGCGGAGCTTGTTCAGCCGTGTTTTCGAATGCGATAGCGTCATAGGAAACCACCGGAATACCGGTTTGTGGGATTTTACGGTGCGAAATATACGCTGGATGATATCACCCGCGAGTGATCACGATCACACGGTGTCTGGATTGGGCGGTTTGCCATTCCAACTCAAGCACTTATAATCACCCGCCGAATTGCGCTACCAGCCCTGAGCCCACCCTTTCCATGACCTTTCCATGGTAGTCACCCCAGAGCTCCTCAGCTTTTTTCCTCTGTTGAAGCCGCTGCAGCCGGACACCCTTGCCTTGCTCGCCCAACAGTCCACGCTGCAGAAGTTTGCCCGGCGGGCTGTAGTGCTCAACGCCGGCGCCCGGGAAGGGCATGTTTGTTTCCTGTTTGAAGGCCGCCTTCAGGGCGTTGATTTTACCGTGGATGGCCGCGAAGTAGGCCTTTATTTCGTCGAGCCGGGCGACTTTTGCGGTGAGGTCTGCCTGTTCGACGATGGCCCGCAGCCCGAGTTTGTGATCGTTCTGTCGCCGGCTGTGGTGGTATTCATGCCCCTCACCGCACTGCGCGCCGTGATGCTCGATACACCCGCCATGGTCAATACCCTGGGTGAGCGCTTGGCGCGACGCCTGCGCCAGATGACTTACCAGCGCTCGTTGCTCGGTATGCCCAACATCACGCAACGCGTCTGCTGCCAGTTGTGGCTGTTGTTGCCCAGCGCCGACAAAGAGCGCTTGCAGGCCGGCGAGATTCGCAATCCTCCTACGCACATGGAAATCGCGATCATGCTGAATCTCAGCCGCGAAACTGTTACGCGCGTGTTTCAACAATTGCAGGCGCAGGACATCGTGCAACGCGACGGCATTTTACGCTTGTTGGTGCCCGATGCAGCCACGCTGAAAGCCTTGGCAGAAGGCGCGCGCGAGCTATGATGCGCGCCGAATTTTGACCGTGAGCGCTGTGCGGGCATGGGGTACAATCGCGGCCCGATGCCCGCGAAGGGTTGAAGTTCGGCGTTAGCGGCCACATCTAACGGTTTGGTTAAGCTCGTTTTTTAACAACTCGAAGAGATCGATGATTACTTCCAAATTCAAAAAAGGCCCACCGGAACTGATTGAAGCCCTGCTCTCGGTCCGCAAGCATTTCATTTACGCCGGCGCCTTCAGCGCGGCCGTAAACATTCTGTTGCTGGTGCCCATCATGTACATGATGTTGGTGTACGACCGCGTGTTGTCCAGCGGCAGCATGTCTACTCTGGGGATGCTGACCCTGCTGATGGTCATGCTGCTCGTCGCGATCGGCGCCTTTGAATGGGTGCGTACCTATATTTTGATCGCGGCCAGCAACAACCTGGAAATGACTTTGCGCGACCGTATTTTCAACGCCACGTTCCGCCTGTCACTGCAGAGTGCCGGCAGCAACAGGAGCACCCAAGCCCTCGCCGACCTCACCGGCCTGCGCCAGTTTTTGACCGGTAACGGCATTTTCGCGTTCTTCGACGCGCCGTGGTTCCCGGTGTATCTGCTCGTGATGTTCAAGTTTCATTGGCTGTTCGGCGTGACCGCTATCGTGACCGGCATCATCATGGTGCTGCTGGCCTACATCACCGAGGTGGTGACGAGCAAGCGGCTGAAAGACGCCAACACCGAAGCCAACCGGATCAACGCGCGGCTGAACAGCAGCCTGCGCAACGCCGAAGTGATTGAGGCAATGGGCATGACCGCGACGATTCGCAACGGCATGCAGGGCATGAACGACAAGGTGCTGATGACCCAAACCGACGCCAGCAAGATGGCGGGTGTGCTGGCAGCGACCTCCAAGACGTTTCGCATGATCGTGCAGTCGCTGATTCTCGGCCTCGGCGCGTGGCTTGCGCTGCGCCATGAAGTGTCGCCCGGCGCGATGATCGCCGGTTCGCTGCTGCTGGGCCGCGCGCTGGCACCGATCGACATGCTGGTGGGTACCTGGAAAGGCTTTACGACGGCGCGCCAGCAGTACGAGCGCCTCAGCAACCTGCTTGAACAGATTCCCGCCGAAGTTGTTCGCATGAAACTGCCCGCGCCCCAGGGGAACCTGGCGCTGGAACAGATTTATATAACGCCTCCGGGCGCAAAGGCCCCGGTGCTCAAGGCCGTGTCATTCCAACTCGCCGCCGGCGAAGTGCTGGGCGTTGTCGGGCCGAGCGCGTCCGGCAAGTCGACTCTGGCGCGTGCCATTCTGGGCATCTGGCCCGCCATCAGCGGCAAAGTGCGGCTCGACGGCGCTGACATCGGTTCCTGGAACCGCGAAG
>CAMDML010000080.1 GCA_945902215.1 Klebsiella pneumoniae
GTCAGCGCCAGCGGCTCCGGCACCAACGCCGGCAGTTACAACGTCATCGCCACTGGCACCGACAGCAACTACAACCTCACCCTGAACAACGGCACGCTGGTCATCGGCAAAGCCGCCGCGACGGTGACCGCTAACAGCGGCACTGTCACCTACAACGGCCTCGCCCAGAGCGTCAGCGGCTTCACCGCCACCGGCCTAATCAATAACCAGACCGCCAGTGTGTTGAGCGGTGTCAGCGCCAGCGGCTCCGGCACCAACGCCGGCAGTTACAACGTCATCGCCACTGGCACCGACAGCAACTACAACCTCACCCTGAACAACGGCACGCTGGTCATCGGCAAGGCTAACGTCAGCGTGACCGGCATGGTGGCTGCCTCGCGCGACTACAACGGCACCGACATCGCAACACTGACCGGCGGCACGGTCAGCGGCACGGTCAATGGCGAAACGCTGGGCTTCAGTGGCCAAGGTGGCCGGTTCGACACCCCGAGCGTTGGCCGCGGCAAGGTGGTCACCGTGAGTGACTTGACGCTGGTCAACGGCAGCGGCCTGGCCAACAACTACAACTTGCTGCAACAAAGTGGCTTAAGCGCTGACATCAACGTGCCAGCAGCGGCTCAAAATGTGGTGCAGCAACTGACGTCAAATGTTCTCTCGCTGACGGGCACTCGAGCTGGGGGGGGTGAGCTGTCCACAAACTTTACGGTGATACCGAGCCTAAGCGCCAACGTGAACACCGGCTCTAACGCAGTGGCCGACGTCACGCTGCGCATCGGCAATAGCGGCTCGACCTTGCAGATTGTGACCGGTGGCGTCCGGCTGCCAGACAATGTCACGCTGCGCATCGGCAACGACGGCTCGACCCTGCAGATTGTAGCCAGCGACATCATGCTGCCGGTCAATCTGTCTGACCTGAATGAATGAGATAGCCAGCATGACCAATAGCAATAACCCGCTGCAAACCATGCGGCCTCTGTTCGCGGCACTGTTGCTCGCCGCCTCCCCGCTGGCTGCGCAAACGGCCAGCCCTGTGGTTCCCGGCGCGGGGGATATCCTGCGGCAGATGGCGCCGCTCACGGCCCCGGCGCCCTCGCCCAGCGGGACCGGGCTGACGATCGAGCGGATAGACAGCACCGAACTGCCGCCCAGCGCGACCTTTCTGGTGCAGCGTATCCAGATCACCGGCAACACGCTGTTTGATACCGCCGCCCTGCACGCGCTGACGGCAGACGCGCAAGGCCAGAGTCTCACCCTGGCCCAACTGGGTGAGCTGGCCGCCCGGATTACCAGCTATTACCAAAACAATGGCTACCCGCTGGCACGGGCCATCATCCCGGCGCAGACCATTGCGTCTGGAATTGTGCGCATCGAGGTCATCGAGGCGAGCTACGGCAAGATCAGTCTGGACAACCGTAGCCGGGTGAAGGATGCCTTGCTGCAGGCCATGCTTGCCCCGCTGCAAAGCGGGCAGGTCATTAGCCAAAGCGGGCTCGATCATGCCTTGCTGCTGGTCTCGGACATTACGGGCGTCGTGGCCGACGTAATCTTGAAGCCGGGTCAGGACGTCGGCACATCGGACCTGTTGGTGAACACCACGCCCGGACCAGCGGTCACGGGCAATGTGGCGCAGGACAATTACGGTGACCGCTATACCGGCCGCGCGCGCATCGCCGGCACCGTCAACGTCATCAACCCGCTACAGCGCGGCGACGTGCTGAGCGTGAGCGCCCTCAGCTCGGGAAGCGGGTTGAACTACGGGCGCCTCGGCTACGAAACCTTGCTCAATGGGCGGGGCACGCGCCTGGGTGGGGCTTATTCGGCCCTGCGCTATGCGTTGGGCGAACCGCTTGCAGACCTCCAGGCGAATGGCAGCGCGCGGGTAGCAAGCCTGTGGGCCAAGCACTCGCTGCTGCGCAGCCGCGATATCAATCTTTACGGGCAGCTTCAGTTTGACAGCCTGCAACTGCGCGACCATCTTGACGCCAGCGCCATCAAGACGGACCGGGACCTGGAGAACTGGACGCTGAGCCTGGCCGGGGATGCGAGCGATGCGTTCCTGTCGGGCGGCATCAACACCTGGAGCCTGGGCTGGACTGCCGGGCATGTCGGTTTCGACAACGCGGCAGCGCAGTTGGCCGATGCGGAGGCCCCGGGCACACAAGGTAGGTTCTCGAAATGGAATGCGAACCTTGCCCGCCTGCAAAACCTGAGTCCAAAGAATGCGCTGTATTTTGCCTTCTCCGGCCAGTGGGCAAACACCAATCTGGATGCGTCGCAGAAAATGATTGTGGGTGGGCCGTACACGGTGCGCGCTTATGACACCGGCGCGCTGTCGGGCGATACCGGCTATCTGGCAACCGCCGAATTGCGGCACGCCCTAGGCACGGCCTTGGGCGGGCAATGGCAGGCGGTGGCTTTCGTTGACACTGCGCGCGTGATGGTCAACAAGAACGCCTGGGTTCCAGGGATGAACAGCGCGAACCTGAGCGGGGCGGGCGTCGGGCTGAACTGGGCTGGGCCACAGCAGTGGCGTGTCAAAACTTATATCGCCACGCGCTTGGGCAGCGCCCCAACGCCGGTGGCGAGCAGCGAATCCACCAGCGCTTGGGTCGAGATCAGCCGTGGGTTCTGAACCGCGCACGCCGAGGTGCAGACCGCAACTGCATCTTCTCGCTGGTGGGGTGCATCAGCGACGAATTTCGGGCGGAATTTGCAGCTGCGAATCTCAAGCAACAATTCGCGTTCGATCTGCCGGTTCGCCGCTGAATTACTGATGATGTGCGGATTGCTGGCCATGCCGAACTTGCTCAGTGCAAATTCCACATCGATAAAGCCATCGAACCCCTCTGCATCAATAGGTGAAGTAGTAACGAATCTGCAGGGTTTCGGTCTCACGCGCCATGCCATCGACAATCCGGGGACGGAACTGGGTGCGGCGCAGATTACGTAGCAATCTGCCTTCCAGTGCAGGAGTGGCCGTTGCCGATTTGCCCAACACGGCAAGGGAGCTGGTTATCCCGTAGCGGTTGAGATCAAACGCCACATCAATATAGCCCTTGTACTCCAGGGCTAGATCATCAGGTATCTCCAGTAACTCGCGGGTAAAAGGATGGGCCAGAAAGGAGGGAATCTCCTGCGGGATGGGCGGATTGAAAAGCGCATTGAGCGCTTCCGGACTTGCGCCAGCCGCCGCCATTTCCTGCCAGGTCTCCTTATACACCTCTAGTGCCGTCAGGCGTTTGCTGAACATCAGCATCCAGTCGGCCAGATCCAGTTTGGCCCGGGCTTTGTCAGCGGGCGGGATGCCGGGCTCGTTCGTGAAAAATGCGACACGCCGCTCCAGCGCATCTTGACCCTGCCGAAAGCCCAGCGGCGGACGTCCGCCCTCTGCTGCCGCAAAGGGTGAGAGATAACTGCCATAGGGCATGGTAAACGAAGTACTAATTTCGCTGTCGATGCCGAAGGTGGTGATAAACAAGTAGTTGGTCAAGGCCAATTGCCGTTCGAAGGTTAGCAAGCGGCTGTCACCTGCCCCGAAATTGCTGGAGACGATATGGATGATCGACTCGTATACGTTACGGGCGTTGATCAAGCGGTTGGTGCGGAAATCGACCATGTCATTGCTATTGTCCTCTGTCTGGTTTGACGCCGGGCTTCCAGGGCTGGGGTTTTCGATCTCAGGTGGTGTCTGCACAATGGGTCGCGCCCGAAAGGCAAACAGGTTCCATTCCGCGAAGCGGGTCAGTGCGGGTAACAGGTCCGCGCTTTTGTCGCCGAAATTCTTGCGTTGCACGTACAACAAGTATTCCTGCTGTGCGTCAGCAGCCACCAGATCGCCACGCGCGAGATGGTTTTCAATGACGCGGTCGATGATCGGAATCTGTCTTAAGCCAAACAAGCCGTTGTTGACCCGGTTGATATGCAGCGACCTGTCCAGCACTTCCTGTGCGCGCGTAAACTCGCCGGCCTGTTGCAGCAAAGTGCCCAGCGCCAATAGCTCTTGGTCAAGATTCGAATCAAAAGCGCCGCCAGCAGCTTCCAGTGCCTGAATCGATTGTTCGTAAGCAGCGATATCGGCGGCTAACTCATCTGCCGTAGTGATTGAGACCGCTTGTCTCGCAGCAAGCACGCTTTGCAGTTCAGTAGTCTGGCCTTGCGGCAGTACCGACAGTTCCTGCACGGTGTAATCCGTTGCAGTTTCGGGCGCAGCTGCGCTCAGTACTTCAAGAAGTACCGGTTCAAAAATCAGGCTGGGCAGGGTGGTGTCGGCTTGGGCCTGCGCGTGCTCTGGCAGCAGGAGGCAAGCACCCAGAATCAGGGCACACAGCAACGCATGCACAGGATGCTGTGTGGCATGATTTGCGGCGAAAATTGCTTTCCTGATTGGCATGGCAGGCAACTTTAAATTCAATGAGTTCAATGACCGGTTCTAAAAACTGGTTCTAAAAACTATAGTAATACCGCAATTTAAGCTCTTCGCGTGCGACGGTCTCGCCATTCGCAAGTGCAGGGCGCATTTTCTGCTCACGCAAAAAGTCCACCAAGGCGCTACGCAATACTTGCGAAACCTCTGGATTGGCTGTGTCGATTTTGATGCCACGCACATCGCCGTAGCGATTGACGGACAGCGTCAGGTCCATATAACCCCGGTAAACAAGCTGTGCGTCGGGATCAATGCCGTACAGGGCGCGGCTGTATTTGTGAATGGCAAATGCCGGCGCAGGTATCAGTGGCTGGGGCAGAAATACGGCAGTGATTGCCGGCTCTTCCATGCCTGCGCTGCTCATCAGTTCCCAGGCCTTGCGGTAAGCGTCCTGGCCGCGCTGGGCGGCATCGAAGCCCACGTGCCAGTCACCCAGATAAATCCAGGCCTGCGCTTTTTGCAATACACTGGCATCGGGATTCTGTTCCAGCCCTTGCGCAATCTCTTCCAGGGCTTCGCGGCTCCTGATGTAACCACGGGTCACTACTTGTGGAGCAACGCGTGGCCGCAGTATGCGGTTGTAATGCAGCGAGCCTTCTTCGACAACAGTGTCCATTGCCTCCATTTGCATTTTCACGGCGTATGCAGTGTTTGCCAGTTTGTGTGCCACACGGAATTCGTCTGTATTCATGTCCGCATCGGTGGCGGGGTCTTCCGCCCCAAGAATTTCTTCGTAAATGGTGCGTGCTGTGCGCAGACGTTCGTCGATCACCTGCTCTGCAGAAACGGCATAGGTGCTGCTGCGCAGAACCAGGTCGGTGGTCGCGGCACCGTTGGGATTCAGCACATTGAGCAGTTGGTTGCGTGGCACGTAGTTGAAGCTGCCATCGCGATTCTGGATGGCGACATAATCGGTACTGTTGGATTGCGAGCCATTGATAGACATGGAACTGCCGGGCAGCTTCATGCCTTCCTTCATATAAGCCTCAACATTCCAGTCGGCCCACTCTTCCTTTGCTACCTGCAGGCGCGGGTCATCTTCAGCAAAGGATTTTTGTTGGATGTAAAACAGGTATCCGTGGAGGTCGTTCACTTCTTCGAAATTGCCGAGCGTGGTTTGGCTCGCAATGAGTTTTTCCACCAGTGGAATCTGGTCGAGTGTGAACAGCCCGCCATTAACCCGATCAATGTGCATGGCGCTGGCAAAGGCATCTATGGCGTCAGTATGTGCCCCGGTTTGCTGCAGCACGGTGCCCAGCGCATCGTATTGTTCGCGCAGTGAATTGGAATAGGGGTTCTCGGCAGCTTGGGTATCCAGAATGCGCGCCTTATACGCTGCGATATCCGCTTCGGGATTGGTGCTGGAATCTGCAGCATCCGGTACTGCAGCATCACTGCCCGGAGTTGCCCCATTACCTGCGGGCATTGCATCACTCCCTCCTGCGGCAGCTCCGCCTGCGGCAGCTCCACCTGCGCCTGCGGCGGCCTGTAAAGGAAAGTAGCTGGATTCGAAAATGAGACGACCCAGGTCTTCTTCAGACTGCGCCGAAATTGAGGAAGACAACAGCGCACCCAGCAGCAGGTGCGCCATGCGCCATGCGGTTCCCGACTTATTGCCGGTACTGTTGTTGGTCTTGCCGCAAATGCGCATTAATTACAGGTCTTCAGGCGGGCTAGGGGCCTTCAAGATTAGCAACTACCGCTAAATGAGTCATCCACTATTGGCCAATTATTGGCCCTGTTCAGGGATGTCGGCTGCAAGCGATGTAGGCGCTGCTGGGGATACCGTCCAGATCGGTCATGGGGTACTCTCAGCGTCCGGATTAACCGCCTTAGAACAACAAAAACCGGAAGGATTACCCATGAAACACCCCATTGCCGCCGCCCTCCGTGCCATGGCGTCGCTTTCTCTTCTATTAATAGGTGCTTGTTCGCCTTCGCCTGCGGCTACGGCGGACCAAGGCTTCGGCAACATCACCTTTGAGCGCCTGTTGAAGCCAGCACCAATCCTCACTAAGAACCTGCATTAAGCCCAGCAACGAGAACTGCCATGAACTTGCGACTTTCCCTCTTTGGTATCTGCTCCATCCTGTTGAGCGCCGCCGCCTGCGCCCAACGTATTGTCGGCGACGTACGCATTGATGACACCGCCGTGTTTCCCGAAAGCCTTACCTCCTCGGCGGACGGCACGCTGTACATCGGCAGCGTCAAGGGCATCGTCTACCGCGCCGCACCCAACAGCCGCATCGCGCGTGAATGGATTCATCACAGCCCAGAGAACGGCATTCTCACCATTCTTGGCGTGCTTGCAGATGACGCGCATAACACCCTGTGGCTCTGCTCCGCGCCGAACTTCTTCGGCCCGGAACGTTCCGAAGGGGTGACGGCACTGATGGCCTTCGATTTACAAAGCGCTGAACAAAAAGGCCGCTACGAATTTCCGGATGGAGGTGTGTGCAACGACATTACAGTTGCTGCCGACGGCACCGCATTCGCCTCCGATACCGGCGGCGGCCGCATCCTGACCTTGGCCCCGGGCGCGAGTGAGATGACTGTGTTCGGCGCTGACCCCTTGTTGGTAGGCATCGACGGCTTGGCGTTCAGCGGTGACGGCGTGCTGTACGTCAACAACGTACGCAGTAACCAGATCATCCGCGCCGACCGCAACGCCGAAAGCACAATGGGGGCCGCGATGGGTACGTTGACCGTGCTGACCTTGTCCACCGAACTCGGCGGACCCGATGGCATTCGTCTCCTCAGCGGGAACCGCTTTATTCAGGCAGAAAGCACGATCGGGCGCGTGCATCTGGCTGACATCGACGGCGACACCGCCACTATCACGGTGCTAGACGATACGCTGGTGTCATCACCCGGCGTCACCGCCGTTGGCAACACCGCCTATGTCATCGAAAGCAATATCCAATACCTGCTCGACCCGACATTGAAAGGGCAGGAACCGGAAGCTTTTATCTTGAAGGCTATCGCGATACCTGAATAGCACTCCTTCGTCATTCCCGCGACTTGTCACGCCTTAGCATTGGCCTCGCGCGGAAGACTCGATCTCTTCAAAATTGTCGACAGTGAGCTCGTGCGCATGGCCGGGGTCTCAGTGTTCCTGCCGTACTACATCCATTCCCTGTGGGCTGAGTAAAGAAATTATTGTTCGAGCCGGGCGCGCAAGTCCGGGTAGAACTGGATGAAGGTGCCGTCGAATGCGCCGTGTTCGTTATGGCACGCGGTGCATTCGTTGCCTTCCGGGATGCGCGTGCTCACAGCCTGTTCGCGATTCTCATAAATAAAGAAGCCGTGGCCGTCATTGAAACGCGCCTTGTCGAGCACATGGATTTCCTGGCTCATTAATGCCCCCTGGACGAAACCGGCCATTTGCGGCTCCGACTTGCTGACAGCCTCGTAGAAATTCAGCAGGAACATGGTGCCATCGGCATACGTGCCATTCTCCAGGAAGTAACGATAGGCAGCGGGTTCCATCTGCACGACACCCAGCACCCCGGGATTCTGCGGATCGAACGCCTCACCGTTGTAGCGACCGCCCAGTGTGGTGCCGGACTGGATCCATTCCACGAGATTGGCGGGGTAACGCAGTTCCCCGGCTTCAGTGTATGCGGCAATTCCCAGATCGGTTTGCGCGAACACAGCAGCAGGGAACACAGCAAACAACACGGGTGATACGATTGACACAATTGAACAGACAAGACGTTTCATGAATGTGCTCCAGGTCAGAAAAAATGGAATCAGGGTACGACAGGCGTCAGCGTCCGCTCATCCGCCCAGTTCCCGTGCAAACCCTGGCGCAGGCGGAACGGCAGTTTGATGCGGGCGAACGGGCCTTGTTCAACGGCTTGTGCTTCCAGCATCACGAGTTCGGAGTAGTTGCGGATGATGTCATCGACCAGCGCAATCAGGTAGCCGTCGCCTTCAGGGGCATTCGGGGTGCGCGGCACGAAGCAGGGTTCCTGCACCAGACTGTCGGGGCCGCAGAACCACTTGCTCTGCTTGCCTGTCTTGAAATCCATATAGCCGAGATGGTTCAGGCGCAAACCTGAAGCCCGCGCACTGGGCCCGTTGAAGGGCAGCGAGGTATCCATAACCGGGAGCCAGCCATAACTGTGCGGCTGCGTCGCGTAACGGTCGTCGATACGGGGAAACTCGCCCATCATATCGGTCAACACGGTGGTGCTTTCAAATTCGTCGCCCTTGCTGCTGTAGTCCACAACCCAGCGCGTCATGTAGGACTTGCCGGCTTCGCGGTCGAAGGGTGCGCCATGAATGTCGGGAAAGAAGGGGAACATGTTGTTCTTGGCAGCCGGTGTGTCGAAATAAATCTTGGTACCGTCGTTGAATGCATTCATCACATGCGAGCAGAACATGTTGGGACGTTTGAAGAACTTGATATCCTTCGCGTCGCCCTTGCGGGGCATCACCGCCAGATACACCGGCAACGTGGTGTCGAACGCGAAGTGCGACTGACCGGCTTTCAGGCGATCCCAATTGCCGGTGCTCGGCACAATGTGCCAGCAGGCATAATCTTCAGTAACACCCCAGTCGTGCATCATGCAGTAGTAGGGTACCTCGAACCACACTTCGCGCAGCAATTCACCCTTGGGGCTGATCTCCATGTAGGTGCAGTCACGCGTGAATAAACCTTTCGAGGCATAGCTGAACGCAATCATGTTGCCCGTCAGCGGGTCGATCTTGGGATGCGCAGTAAAGGTCGGGCTGGTGCACTTGCCGCCCCAATGAGTATAACCAGTGGTGTCGAGTGTCAGGGGATCCATCACCAGCGCCGGGCTGTCTTCCTTCAGCGCCAGCAGCTTGCCGGCATGCACCATGACATTGGTGTTGGCTGTGCCGCGAATGCGACCCTGCACGGATTCCTCATCAGTGAGCGGATTGCGGTACGCGCCGAACAACGCCCGACCAGCCGCGCGTTCCAGCTTGAACTTGTCGGTTTGTGCGTAACGCTGTTTGAAATCCACCTTGCCGTTGCGGAAGCGGAACAGCGAGATCAGGCCGTCACCGTTGAAGAACTGTTCATTGTCGAACTTGGGCGGAAACTGTTGGTCAGGGTGCACGCGATGGAAAGTGCCGTTCAGTTGCGACGGCACCTCACCTTCCACTTCACAATCGAGAATATCCCCTTCAAAGCGGAGGGGCTTGAGAATGCCGGAAAAGGCGAGAGTGTCAGGGAAATGCGCCATACTGCGGTTCCTGTTTATGTACGACGATTAAACCGAAGTCACCCTGTATTTACAATCGTTGGGCGGTACTGGTACAAGTAGTATTTACCCGAATCAAGACGGGTTGTTGCTCATAACCAAGAGTGCTTGAATACGGATGGAAAGCGGCCTGCACACCTTGTGCGAATTGTTCAGTCAGCTGGGCATGCCGAATGCTGTACCTGCAATCCACAACTTC
>CAMDML010000081.1 GCA_945902215.1 Klebsiella pneumoniae
CGAAAAAACTATAGCCATAATCGGGAAAAATCCGCGCGGACCAGTCTTTAACTCTTCCCGCGATCAAACAGAAAGTGCTGCTGTTGGTGCTGCCTCCGGCAGCGCAGCGAAAAGTTGAATTCACGGAGAAAATGCTATGAAACTCATTATGATGGTGGCAGGAACAATCCTGCTGGCAGGGCAGTCGGTTGTAGCCGGCGCCCAGGACAGCGCAGCCGTGTTCGTCGACGTCTCTCCTTGCTTGCCCTTGACGTTGGATAGCGAGCGTCATGCCTGTTTTGACAGGCTCGTGGACATTTTCAAAGCGGAACAACGGAGTCTGGCCACGGCTGCGGTGCCTGCTCCACAAGAACCCTCAACCGCTCCAGCCGTGAGACCTTCTCCACCCCCTCCTGTGCCAACACCTGAGGTGGCCGTGACGAATTTCGGCACGGAAACTCCGGCCCAGGCGCGCGTTCAGGCGAACGACGCGGGAGAGCAGGAGATGTTTGACAGGATAGTGAAAATGGAGGAACGCGAACCGGACCGGTGGCTGATCACGCTGGAGAGTGGCCAGGTCTGGTATCAGACCAACAGTCAGCGCATGCGTTTGCGCGCGGGTATGGACGTCAGGATATATCCTTCACCCATTGGCGGGTCATTTCGCATGGCGCGCACCGATGGTCCCTCGACCGGGTTCATCCAGGTCAGACGGGTGGAATAGGGACGGTTTGTGCCGGACGCGCTCTGCACGACACGCCTGTTTCAGACATAAAAAAACGGAGACTTCCTGTCTCCGTTTTTGATCAAACAACAGCCTTTTTCAGAAGCTGGCTGTCATACCCACGTACACACGACGACCCAGCGTATCGTAGAAGCCTGGCAGCGTGGTGCCGGCGCCTGATGTCGGCCTGTTGCCGCCGAAATTAGTCTGACGGCCGGTGATTACGGCATCACTATCGAACACGTTGTCGACGCCGAAGCGTGCCAAGTAGGTGTCGCTTAGAGTCCAACTGGCGGAGAAGTCGAAGATGTCATACGTATCTTCGGCACCCACGAACGGACTGCCGTTGGCTCCTGCAATTACCTGCTGCGGCGCATCTGCATCCGGCAGGTGGCGCCATCTGATGCTGTAGTTCCAGGCATCGAGGTTGTAGCTGAAATTACTGAAGAATCGGTAATCATAGCTGCCCTGGTTCAGCGACGTTTCCGGCCCAGGTCCAAGCGAGCCGCTCCAATCGTACACCGGTGATGCCGACGAAGCCTGGGTTTGGAACTTGGGTGTGAAGTTCAGCATCATGCTGATCCCCAGCGAGCCAGGCAGGTTGTCGAAACCCAGAGCTGAGAAGTCTCCATTCCAGTTCAAGCCCAGATCCACACCATTGATTTCGGTGAAGCCAGTGTTGTTGTAGGACACGTCCACTGCCTGCATGCCACCCGAGGTTGGATTGCGTGTAATTCTGGCGCAAGCCGGATGGTTGATATTGGCTGTCGGGTTGGTGCCGGCACCCAGGCATTCCAGGTATACGGTGATGCCGCCTTCCACCGCGATCATGTCTTCGATCTTGATCGAGAACCAGTCAATCGTGGATGAGAAACCGTCCAGCAACTCATTGCCGGATTGCGGCTGATAAACGATACCGGCAGTCAGCGTGGTAGCTTCTTCCGGCTGCACATCCGGATTACCCACAGCGTTGACGAACCAGGTGGAGGAGGAACCGCTGGGTTGGATTGTTGCGGGATCATAGTAGTTTCCCGAACCTTCGAGACCCATCAGCTGCGAGCAAATCGCTCTGGTTCTGGCAGCAGCGGGGTTGGCAGCGGGATTGGCGCCGATCGCGAGCACGGAGTTCAGGCCACAGGGATCGCCTACGTTGAAGCCCCAGGTCTGGCTGCGGGCCTGGAACATCTCAGCGATGTTCGGCGCGCGCGTGGCCAACTGGTAACCGCCACGGAAACGCACTTCTTCCGTGATACCCCAATCAACCAAGGCTTTGTAAGTATCTATGCCGCCTTGCAGTTCGTAATCGGAATAACGGTAGCCGAGTTCGAGGTTCAAGTGCTCAATGCCGGGGATGCCGGCAAGCAGAGGTACGAACAACTCGCCGTACAGCTCATCTACCGATGTCTTGCCTTCGGTGTTGTCCGCAGGAAAGGTCCCCAGACTCAGGTCGAGATAGGAGTTCTGGGTAGTCAGCGTGTCGAACTTGTAGAAGTAGTTGTTGCGACGCCACTGATAACCGGCGGCGAAACGGGCTTCTCCGGCTGGGAGGTCAACCAGATGACCTTGGACGTTGGCTTCGACATAATCCTGTTTCATCTGCGAGTTGTTTTGTAGATCCACCATGAAGGCTTTAAGACAGTCCTCGGTCACATCACTGTGCGGACGGAAAATCGGCAGACCAGAAGTACATTGCGCGATACCACCGCTGAAACCGTTGCCTATCGGGTTGCCCTGACGGTTAAAGCCCTTGCCATAATTCGGTGAGGTCACCAGGCCGCGGTAGCGTTCCAAACCTGCGTAGCCTTGCAGGTTCAATACGGTCGTCGAACGACCGGAGGCGCCGACGATATCCCAACTGCCGTCAATGCCCGGCAGCTCACCTTCGAGACCCACTTGCAGTTGCCAGGTGTTGCTCTCGGTATCGATCAGGCGTGGTGCACCTTTGTCATACAACGCATAATCGAAAAAGTGGTTCATCTGCCAGTTGGCCTCGGGGTTCACACGGGCATCCAGCAGGGCCTGCAGTTCGGGCGGTGTTGGATAAGCCTGTGTGTTGGAACAGCCACCAGTCGGCGCGCAGTTCAGACCATGTACTCCACCGGCGCGATATGAAGCTCGCGTTGTGACGCCATTGGCTTCAAGCGAGGGTGCATAGATACCTTTGCCATGCGGGATCGGGGCGTGCCAGCCACCGACTGCGGGCGACCACTGCCACAACTGGCGCAGGTTGGATTCAACGTTTGAGGACTGTACGAACATGTTGAGAGTGTCAGATAGCTGGAAATTGGCACGTGCGAACATCGACGTACGTTCAAGTGGTACGGTGGCTTTGTGGCCAATGATGTTCTCTTCCAGTTCACCCTGGGCGTCGATCTTGCGATAGGGCAGACCTTCGTAATCTAAGGGACCTTCATAACGATACATGCCGGCCGTGGAGCCCAGACCCTGCGGCGACGAGTTTCCGAAACCAGCGGCACCGGTAAACAGCGTGAACTTGCCGACATCCTCGTTCCAGCGCACATTGCCCTGCACCACGCCGCTCGTGTTACGCAGTACGACACCAGGAGGCGCCTTGTTGAAGATTGCGTCGATAGCTGCGCCACTGGGGCGGTTATTCGCTTCGATCGTGTAATAGTCCGCGGAAGTGAAAGACTGGGTGCCGGGAACGGTCGGATCTTTCAGTCCATCCATGTAGAAGTCGGTGTATTTGCGGTCAACCGAGTTACGATCAGCATACTCGAAACCCATCATGACGTTGCCGCGGCCGTCAGCGAAGTTGGCGCCGAACAAGCCGGACATGGACGCTTCCCCGGCATTGCCGTCTTCCATCGCACCATACTGCACATTGATCGTGGCGCCTTCATAGTCTTTCTTCAGGATGAAGTTCACGACACCCGCTACGGCGTCAGCACCATATACTGAAGAAGCACCACCGGTGATGACTTCGACCCTCTGGATCGCGGCAGCCGGAATCGAGTTGATGTCCACTGCCATGGTTGCGTTCACCGGCATTGCGCGGCGACCATCGATCAGCACTAGGTTTCTGTTGGGAGCCAGACCGCGCAGACTCAAGGTGGCGGCACCTGCGGTCAACGTGGCACCGGTATTGATCAACTCGCCATCGGCGATGTTGGTGAACTGGGTGGCGGCTGGAACGAACTGCGGCAACTGGTTGAGCGTATATTCAATTGCCATTGCACTGCTTTCTTCAAACATTTCTGAATCGATGGTCTGAATCGGACTGTTCGCATCGAAATCTCTTCTGACGATTCTCGATCCAGTGATTGTTATTTCCTCGAGTTCAGCTGGTGGATCCTGCGCAAATCCTTGGCCGCTCAGGCCTGCAGACATGGCAGCAGCAATAGATGTTGCCAATACACTGCGCTGTTTGAGTCTTGTTTTAAACATTTAAACGCTCCTCCTGTTAATCAGGAATTATTTTTTTTATTCCAATACCGCAGAATTGCGATATCGCGCCGACGCTCGCATATCGGGAACTCAATGTAAACGGAAAACACCCGGTCTCTTTATTCGGAGCGTCCAGATATAACTGAAAGAAGGGGGCAGGTACTAATCGATTAATTTTTGTGGTTATTTAGATGACATCGATCGTCAGACACGAATCAAGGTTTGCTATGTGGATAAATAAAGTGTGCGGGAAGAGTGCAGCTAGAGTGATTAAAAAAGTATCGGGCATCATGTTTGCGGACAAATTTCAGTAACAGAACCTAAAATAGCGGCCTGTTGCGCACGAATTGCGACACGATCCACTTCTCGCCTGAACTGGGCGGCCGCCCGGCATGCAATGTGCGGATATCGGCCTTCCCATCCTCCAGCGCATTGATGAAATATAGTCCTTCGCCGAGCCGGCCCTTGTTGCTGACGCCCAGGCGCGGAAAGTCGGTTTGCCCATCGCCATAATCTTCGTTCAGATACAGCAGGAAGGTCACGATGCGTTGTCCGCGCTGCGCGATCTCGTCCGTATAATTCGGCACGTTCGGATCGACGAAGTCGAAATGCGGCCGGATTTCCTCGCCAACGTCGTAATGCAGCACTGCCGCCGGCTCCAGATGACGGAAGGACAGGTTAAGGCAGTGTGCTATTTTGTGTTGCACCAGCGCCAGCACGCAGTCGGTTTCGAGCAGGTTGAACAGTGCCGCCGTGTTGGTACGCGTTTGGTGTACCGTGTTCTGACGGGTGACGGCGTTATAGACATGCGCGCGCTCCAGGCGTCCACGCGCCCGCTTGATGAGCCATTGACATACGGCAGGATGCGCGAAGCTGGGCAGGGAGCACACGCGTGGTTGTTCATGGAGGTTGTGAATGGTGGGGACGCTGTGCCAGACAGCGATATCGATGCTGTTACCAAGCCTGCGCCAGTCGCCGCGTGGTGCAGCGAATTCGGCAGAGTTCGGCTCAATACCGGCAAGCACCCGTATCTGATCCTGCGCTGCGCTCCAGCCGCGTTCGGCTGCCAGCACAAGACTCGTTATCAGGGCGGATTCAAGCTCCGGCTTGCCGGGCGCGCTGATGACCAGCAAGGTGGCGTAGATAGCTGCCGCTTCAGCACCCCCAAGTTTGCTGGCATCAGCCAGCAGGCTGGCACCGTCGCCGGGTTTATGCGGGGCCCGGTCGCCCATCAACAGGCGTTTGCCGAGCCGGGTGGTGGCCTCTATGTCCTGCTTGTGAACCCCGGCCACCAGTTGCGCCAGCGCTGCCGCATGCTGACCCGCCAGATCCAGCTCTTCTGATCGAGCCACTTCAGCGGAGGCCGCTGCACGCGGGTCAGTCATCGTGGGTAACTCCTGGTAGGCGTGGGTATTACTTCAGACCCAGTTCCGCGTTGACAATGGCTGCGCCTTTTCCGAGCGCTATCAGTTTTGCGCGCGCCGACGCGCGCGGCAGGTACTTCAGACCGCAATCGGGTGCGGCAATCAGACGCTCGGGTGGAATGTACTTGAGCGCGTTGCGAATACGGTTGGCAACGATCTCCGGGGTCTCCGGAGTTTCATCGCCGAGGTTGATCACACCGACCATAATGACTTTGGACGCGAGCGCTTCAAGGGCTGCTTTCAGGTTCAGTGAAGTTGGCTGCGCCGCTTCAATCGACACCTGTCTCACATTGATCTGTTCTACCAGCGGCAGGCAGGAATAACCGTTTTCATTCTTGTCGGACACCATCGCGGCATAACCGAAACACACGTGCAGCGCAGTTTCGCCGACCACGCCTTCGAGTGCCTTGTTGACGGCTCTGACACCATACTGCGCGGCTTCGGCCTGCTTGGCCTGCAGGTACGGCTCGTCCAGTTGCACGATGTCAGCGCCCGCGGCAAAGAGTGCTTTCATTTCGGCATTGACCACTTCTGCGTAACCCATTGCCAGCTCTTCGCCAGTTTTGTAGTAGTCGCTGACGGCAAGCTGTGCCAGGGTGAAGGGGCCGGGGATCGTGATCTTGATGGTACGCTTGGTGTGAGCCTTGAGAAATTTGACGTCGTCGACATGCACAGGTTTGAGCAGTTTCAATGGCCCGGAAATCAGCGGCACTTTGTTGGGTTTGCCAGCGCGGCCGACCAGAATTTCGTGTTTCTCGCGGTTCACGCCTTCGGGCGCATTGGCGATGGGCGCGGAATAACTTTCGCGACGCACTTCGCCATCAGTGATGATGTCGATGCCAGCCAGCTCCATATCTTCCAGCACGCTGAGCACGGCGTCGTCCTGCGCCTCTTGCAGCAGTTCGGGTGCAATGCGCCACATTTCATTGGAGATAATGCGGGCCGGCAGGCGGGTTTTCAAAGCGACACGGTCGATCAGCCAGTCGGGTTGGGCATAGCTGCCCACAAGGGCGGTTCTTATTTTTTTTGACATTTGTTGTTCTTCTGGTTGGGGTTGAAAGGCAGGGGGATTATACAGAGGTTGCCAGTACTGAGAACTCCCGCAGCCAGGGTCTGCTTCCTTTCGTTGACTCGCCCCCGCCCCCCCCTTATTCTGGCCACCCTCCGGTTTTTCTCAGGTAAAGGTAATCCGCATGACTGTGCAATATCACAAAGAAGGCGAATGGTGGGTCAGCCCCTTCAACGTCAAGGACGAGGTGCGTGCCACATTCGATCTTCCTGCGAAAGTCGAGATTCACGACGCGACTCTCCGTGATGGAGAACAAACGCCTGGCGTGGTCTTCAGCCCCGAAGACAAGATTGCGATGGCCGAGATGATGTCTGACGTGGGCATCGATCGCATCGAGGCCGGCATGCCGGCGGTGTCGCCGGACGACTACAAGGCGATCAAGGCTATCTGCGGTCTCGGCTTGAAATCAAAAATTTTCACCTTCGCACGCGCGATGCAAGTAGACATGGATGCTGCGGTTGATTGTGGTGCGCATGGTGTCATTATCGAAGTGCCCATCGGTTATCCGAAATTGAAGTACCAGTTCGGCTGGACCTGGGAAGATGTATTCAAGAAAAGTCGGGATGCAATCAAGTACGCGAAGGAGCGGGGCTTGTACGCGGTGTTCTTCCCCTACGACACGACCCGTGCCCGCGAGGAAGACCTGGTCAGCCTGCTCGACGCCATCATGAACGAGTCGCCACCCGATTCCATCGGCGTGGTCGACACGATGGGTTGCGCGCTGCCGGAAGCGATCAAGTACATGGTGCGCCTGGTGCGCAAACAAACCGGGCTGCCGGTGGAAATTCATACGCACAATGACTTTGGTCTGGGCGTGGCCACCGAGCTGGCTGCTGTTGAAGCCGGCGCGACGGTCGTGCACAGCTGCGTAAATGGCCTCGGCGAACGCACCGGCAATGCTGCCATGGAAGAACTCGTGCTGGCGCTGGAAGTGCTGTACGGCATTCCGATGAACTACAACATGAAAAAATTCCCCGAACTGTTCGCGTTGGTGGCGAAGATGTCCAACATCCCGATCGCGCAGAACAAACCGGTGGGCGGCTCACGCAACTTTACCCGCGAATCCGGTATTGGTGTGGATCTCGTCATCAAGGAACCGCTGGCCATGTTCGGCACGCATCCGGCCTTGACCGGCCGCGTGGGTGACATCGTGCTCGGCAAGAAGAGCGGCAAGCGTTCGGTGACCTTCAGTCTTGAGCAGATGGGTATCAACAACACGCCGGATGACAAGGTGGCAGAGATCCTGTTGCAGGTGAAGAACCTCGGCATCAAGAAGAAAACCATCATTACCGACGAGGAGTTTCGCAGTATCGTCAAAGAGGTGATCTAAGCGCAAAGTTGCAGAAACAAGCCTTGAAACAATAATAATAAATGGGGGTGGTTGTGTTGCGTGCTTTGCTATCGAGAGTTGAGTTGTTCGCAAGTGTCGTTATGTTTTGTACATTTGCCCGAACTGTCCAAGCCCATCACAGCCAGGCGGGGTTGTTCGACCCCGCTGCTACCATTGAAGTCACTGGCGTTGTGAAATCAGTGTCGTGGCGCAACCCGCACGGGCACATCGTCTTCACGGTCACTGATGAGGCTGGTGAGGCGGTTGATTGGGATGCCGAGACCGCATCGGTCAGCGTGTTGCGCATCCGCGGCCTTGATGTGGCGACACTGGCAGTGGGTGATCGCGTCACGATTGCTGGCTCGCCATCACGGCGCGGTCGTCCCGAGATCCTTGCACGCAACATGCTGCTGCCCTCAGGCCTCGAGTTCACCTTTGGTTCCCCAACGCCGTATTTCCCCGCAGGCAAGGCCGGCAAACTCTACGGACAGGAAGTGATTGCAGGCGATGTGGAGCGGGCAATAGCCTCCGCTGACGGATTGTTTCGCGTGTGGAGCACCATCATGAGCGACCCCGCCGCCTTCCCCATGTTCAAGGGTGGCTACCCGGTCAACGATGCAGGCAAGGCCCGTATTGCCGAATGGAACCCGCAAGACAACGACTTGTTGCACTGTGGCACCAAAGGCCAGCCGCTGATCATGATCACGCCGCTGCCCGTAGAGTTTGTGCTGCAGGGTGATGACATTCTGTTCAACATCGAGGAGTACGACGTACGCCGGGTGATTCACATGGCGCCAGATGCAGTGGCGGGCGAGCACTCGCAATTCGGCTTCTCGCGCGGACGTTGGGAAGGCGCCACGCTTGTAGTCGAGACAGATCACATCCAGCCACAGACCTTTGATTCCGACGGTGTGCCGCAAAGCGACCAGATGCTGACCGTTGAACGCTTCACGCCTACCGCCGATTATGCGCGGCTCGATTACCGCATCACGGTGACCGACCCGGTGTACTTTTCCGAACCCTTCGATCTCACGCGCTATTTTGTATGGAAACCCGGCGACACCGTGCATCCTTATGAATGTGAAGAGCGCTATCTTTAGAATTGAAAAAGGGCTCAGATGAGCCCTTTTTTGTGCCTGTCGCTTAGTGTGCCAGTTCTGGCAGCCGCGACGAATGGTGGTCCACAATCAGCCACTGGTCGCCTACCTTGTGATACACAAAGCTATAGCGCAACATCAATGGCGGGTTCGCGCCGATGATGGTCTCGTAGTTACCGGTGTTGACCGCGACATCGCCGTAGATACGGATGTGCTGCGGTTCGACAAAGTTCATGGTGACGCGCGCCGTCAGTCCCGCGAACTACCCGCGTATCAATGCATGTCCTTCCCGCACAACCGGTGATCCGGTGTCATGCAGCCCACGCGTTCACTTCACCGGTAACAGCTTTATGATCGCCGCCGAATTGGCCGGCAGCAGCTTCTTGATCGCCGCTGAATATGCCACTTCGTTCTTCAGTTCGTACGCCTCGTGGTTGCGCGCCAGTGTCTTGCGGTCATAGACATAGTTCACCATCAGGCCGGCTGATTGTGCCAGGCCGTTGGGTGAGGCATCGGCCATCCAGTTGATGCGCTCCAGCCGCGCACCATTGCCGAGGTGGAAGCGGGCCACTGCGTCGGCAGGCTTGTCGCGGCTTTTGGCCTGCACCAGATAGCGCGCGCACAATATCGGCAGATAGTTCTGTAACGGCGCAGAGGCCGCGAGCGCTTCCGCGCTGAGTCCCTTTCTAAGCAGGTTCTCTACGGCCGCTTTGGTCTCCTTGCTTGGTGCGGATTTATCATTCGCGGCTTGCATCAGCTGTTTACCATCGGTGGCGAGCCAGCGCATGAAGCCGGGCACCGGCGACA
>CAMDML010000082.1 GCA_945902215.1 Klebsiella pneumoniae
AATCCAAGCGGCGGGGAACAGCCCCGCGTGCGCGAGCACCGGGATACCCTTCAATGCGCCTATCGAGCGCATGGTTGTGATCATGACCACACCCAGCGACGCCGCCATGCCGAGCGAGTGCAGGCAAAGCATGATCGCGAAGGTCCACGCGTCTTCCCGGACATGGACGCCGATAGAGGTCTCTTCGATCCAGATTAGAAATTCCATCGTGAAGGTTCCGAATGTGAACTGCGGATTTGTGGAGTTGACAGGCTATTTGAAGCGGAGCCCAAGGTAAGCCAGAACCTAAAACCGGGCAAGGGTAAACCGAGGAAAAATGCAGGAAGATTTGATGGGGATCAGGTACATTCCACGCCTTTTAAATAAACGTGGCAGTGGAGGGGATATGACGCAGCAATTACCTGTGGTGGATGACACGATTGTCTGGGATGTTTACCTGTCCTTGTACAAGGTGCCGGCGCTCTCCGTGGCGCTGGAGCTGGATATCTTTGAATCACTGGATGCGCATCCGGATACGCCGGAAGGCTTGGCTCAGCGGCGCGATTTCAACTTGCCTGCTGTGCGTGCGCTGTTGCCGATGCTAATGCAGCTCGGGTTCCTGAAGCAGCACAGCGGCAGCTATCAGCTTACCGAAGCGAGTAAGCAGTACATGCTCAAGGGCAGCCCGTTTTACTGGGGCGGCTTGTTCAAACGGCTGGCTGCCAATGTCGTGCCGCACAAACTGTTGCTAGAAACCATCAACAACCAACGCGCAAACGCGGCGAAAAACCGCCCAGTAGATGGCTGGGAAAGCGGGCATGTGGAAATGGCACTCGCACGCGAAATCACTGCCTTTATGCACAGCCATTCGGCAGCTGCGGCCTTGGGCATTACCCGCACTTGTAATTTTTCCGGCATTCGCAAGGTACTGGATGTTGGCGGTGGCTCCGGATGTTTCTCGATTGCGCTTGCGGGCTTGCGTCCCGACATCTATTGCACAGTGATGGAACTGCCGACCATTTGCGAACTGGCGCAGCAGTACATAGACGAGGCCGGTGTTACTGCCCAAGTGGATACTGTGAATGTGGATATGTTCCGTAAGCCTTGGCCAAAGGGCTACGATGCGCACTTCTTTGCGAACGTATTCCACGACTGGAGTGTGGAGACCTGCCTGGAACTCGCCAAGAAAAGTTACGAGGCATTGCTACCCGGAGGCTGCATCTTGCTTCATGAAATGCTGCTCGACGACAGCGGCACTGCGCCAGCACCGGCGGTAACCTTTTCCTTGATGATGGCGATGGGCACGCTGGGACAGCAGTTCACACTGCCCCAGTTGCGCGAGATTCTGGTAGAAGCCGGTTTCCGCAACGTGAGTTGCCAGCATTCTTATGGCTACTATTCCCTTGTACGAGCGGAAAAGTAGGACGCTATGCGAAAATAATTTCGATGATCGAAAAAATGAAATACTAAAATAAGAGCCTCTCTTATCCAAATAAAAATTAATAATATCAACGTTTTAAATTCAAATATTGAGCAGCGTATCGCGAGTTCAGCTTGCGGAGCTTGCCCCATTACCGGGCGGTTTGCGGCTTCCTATCAAAAAGGGAGCATGGCAGAATGCGCGCCTTTATTTGGCCGTACTCAGGAGCATATAAGTAGATGAGTAAGAACAGTCTGACATCAGCAATTGAAGCCGCTGGCGGAGCAGTAAACCTGCTGCGCAATTCCAAAGCCGGCATTTATGTTTACCCGGTAGTAGCGCCTGAATTCTCCAACTGGCGTTCAGAACAGATGGCCTGGCGTAACTCTGCAGTACTGTTCGACCAGACCCACCACATGGACGAACTGACGGTAGAAGGTCCTGATGCAGAAACATTCCTGAGCTATGTTGGCATCAACAGCTTTGCCAACTTCAAATTGAACGTTGCCAAGCACTTTGTACCGGTTACCCCAACCGGGCATGTGATCGGCGACATGATCATCTTCCGTGAAACCGAAGATAAATTTGTCCTGGTCGGCCGCGCACCGACCGCCAACTGGGTGATGTTCCAGGCTTCCATCGGCAACTACAACGTGCGTCTGAAGCACGATCCGCGTTCCGACAGCCGCCCCGATGGCAAAGCTATTTACCGCACCCACTACCGTTTTCAGATCCAAGGTCCGGATGCCGGCAAGATCTTCGAGAAAATGAATGGCGGCCCGATTCCGGAAGTGAAATTCTTCCACGTTGACTGGATCAACGTTGGCGCACGCCGCGTACAAGCATTGCGCCACGGTATGGCCGGCGCTCCCGGTCTCGAAATCTGGGGCCCCTACGCCGACAAACACTACATTCAGACCACCATCGTGCAGGCGGCCAAAGACGCCGGCGTGGATCTGCGTTTGGTCGGTGCCCGTGCGTACTCGTCCAACACCCTGGAATCCGGCTGGATTCCGTCCCCACTGCCCGGTATCTACACCGGCGATGGCATGATGAAGCAGTATCGCGACTGGCTGGGTGCCGACAGCTACGAAGCCATGGGTTCGCTGGGTGGCTCCCTGGTGAGCAACAATATCGAAGACTACTACGTTACCCCGTTTGAACTGGGTTACGACTTCTACATCGGCTGGAAGAAAGACAACTTCATCGGCAAGGCGGCGCTGGAAAAAATGAAAGACCAAGCGAACCGCAAGAAAGTGACCATCGAGTGGAACCGCGAAGACGTCATGAAAGTCATCATGTCTTGCTTCGAGCCAGGCGTGGCTTACAAGTGGATCGACTTTCCACAGCCGAATTACTCTTCAAGCAACGCGGATGCCTTGCTGCGCAATGGCAAAAAAGTGGGCATGTCGATGTTCAATGGCTATTCCTACAACGAGCGCTGCCTCCTGTCACTGGCCGTGGTTGATGCTGATGTTCAGGTGGGTGACGTATTGACCCTGCAGTGGGGTGAGCCAGCAGCAACCGGCAAAACCTCCGTAGAGCCACATAAACAGGCAGAGATCCGCGTTAAAGTCGCTGCGACTCCTTATGCGGCTGATGCCCGTGATAACTACGCGGATAGCTGGAGAACCAAAGCGAAATAAGTCGCTCGTCAGATAGCTGGCTAGCGGGCACCGGCTCTTACGGGGCAGGTGTTGTGGAAATGAATGGCGCAGCTTCCCAGCTGCGCCTTTTTTTTGGCGGAAAAAAATCCGTTCTTTCAGTATGCTGGCCGCAGCTGTTGTCTGTTAAGCACTCTCTGTAAATCGAAAAACCATGGCCAAAATCGAAAAAAACCCGCGTGAAGACGGCGAATACCTTAACTCACTTGCGCGCGGGCTGGCCGTAATGCGCTCGTTCAGTCGTGACCGCCCTGGCATGACCCTGAGCGAGCTGGCGGCCCACACGGAGCTTAATCCGGCTGTGGTCCGGCGCTGTCTGAATACCCTGATGCATCTGGGCTACGTGGCCAAAAAGGACCGACTTTTCCTTTTGCGACCTGAAGTGTTCAGCCTGGGCTCTGCCTACATAGAGTCGATGAACCTTGAGGAAGTAGTCACCCCCAGCCTGCAGCGCGTGCGCGACATCTCGGGCAACAGCACAGGTATGGCGATACTGTCGGGCACTGACATTCTGTTCATGGTGTATGTGTCTACCAAGTTGCTGACACGCGTGGCCGCCGGCGTTGGCACCCGCTTCCCGGCCTATGCCACGTCGGCTGGACGGGTGCTGCTGGCATTCCAGGACAAAGAGAAAACCCGGGTCTACCTGGACAATGTCAAACTGGCCGCGCTGACGGATCGCACTGTCAACTCGAAAGCCAAACTCAAATCGCTTCTGCAAGAGGTGAAGAAGCAGGGTTATTCTGCCATTCAAGGTGAACTGGATTTCGGTGTGGTGTCAGTTGCGGTACCGGTATTTTCGGAAGACGGCATGATTCTGGCTTCCATCGCCTGCTCCACCTCACAGGTACGGCAGAATCTGGAGAGCATGATTGCGGAAGTGTTGCCGCAGTTGCAGCAAGCTGCCCGTGAAATCGAAAACGAGTTGCGGCGCTGCCCGCTGCTGGTCCATTCAATCATCAGCTGAATCGGCGGCAAAAAAAAAGCCGGGCGGTGTTTTCACCGCCCGGCTTTGTTCAAACATCAAGCAGTACTAATCAGAACTCGTAGTTCACACCAACGGTGTAACGACGGCCAAGGATATCGTACAGGCCGGTATTCACACCGGTACCTGTACCCGTACGGCCGACGCCGGTACCGGGAGTAATGACCGGCTCACGATCCAGCAGGTTCTGGATGTTGGCGAACACTTCCAGGTTCTCCTCTTCACCAAAGCGCCCTGTCAGCCTCGCGTCCATGAGGAAAGTAGACGGGATGCTGTTATCGTCGAGGGTACAGATGTTGGTGCCGCAAGCAGCCAGCACCGAGCCAGCCGGGCGTGAGGTCAGCGGAACCGATGTCAGACTTTCCAACCGGGTACGGTCGAGGCTACCGTCACCGATCCAGCGACCCTGCATGAACACCGAGTAGTTGTCGATGGAGTAGGTCATGCTGGTGGTGAACTTCCATTCCGGAAAGCCGAAACCGCCAATTTGGCCAGCACGGTCATCAAGGATGCCGCCCTGACTCTGGATGGAGTTCTCACCCAGATAACTGGAGAGGAAGCGAATCGACAGGTCTTCAGACTTGTTGGCCAGGAAGTCGACTTCAGTGCGGTACTGCAGCTCCATATCCACACCTTCGATCTTCTGGGTATCCAGGTTGATGAAGATTGCTTCAACACGGTCAATCGGCCGGTAAGCGCCGTTGGTCGGGTTGGTGACTCCGCCAGAGCCGGAGATGACGTACTGGCACAGACTCAACTCACCACGGAAGCAGTTGTCGACGATGTTCTGCGCGCCGAGCTGGGCCATTGCCCCAGCGACGTCGATGGAGTACCAGTCAACTGAAGCGGAGAAGCCGTCAAGCCACGCGGGCTGGTAAACGATACCGGCCGTAATGGTATCGGCTTCTTCAGGAGCCACTGAAGGGTTGCCGCCCGAGAGCGAAGCAGCCTGCACGGCGTTGCGGTTGTCCCAGGGATTGGCAACGTTGGCGCCGCCACGGGTCTGGTCATAGCGCTCACGCAGCGATGCGGCACGCACGTCACGCGAACGTGTGGCACGTACTCGCACTTCATCGTTGAGCGTCCAATTGGCGGACGCTTTCCAGGCCCAGATGTCGCCGGAGCCGGAGTAGTCGGCCCAGCGTACGGCCGTGTTTACTTCCAGCATGTCTACGAGTGCCATGTCAGACAGCAGTGGCCAGTTGAACTCAGCAAAGGCTTCCTTCACGTTGTAGCCGCCGGCGATTTCGCGCAGCGAACTGAACAACACAGAGCTGGAGTTCGCATCGCCCAGGTAGCCGGCCGGCACGAAGCGCAGGCCGGGGATGCCGGTATGGCCCGGTACAGCAGTGCTGCCCTGGGGTACTACTCCGCGAATACCGGCAGGCATCAGGCCTTGGGCGCTCAGCAGAGTGCCGTTGACCTGCGCGGGGTATTCATCAGCAGGATTGAGTGTGCGCTGATCCAGCGATTCTTTGCGGTAGGAAACACCAAAAGCGGCATCAACCACACCCGCGCCGAAGCCGTCAAACACTTCGCCCGAGGTGACCAGCTCGAATACGTGCTGGTCAGTCCACTGACGTGCGACTTTGCCATCGCGGTCCATGATGTAGTCGGCACCGGCCTTGGAGATGTTCTGGATGCCGCCGAAGGTATTGATTGGCGCGCAGTCGCTAAACAGGCCGCCGTTGCCGCCAGCAGTGAGCGCACCGGTGTACTGCGGGAGATTTACCCGGCAGATGATTTGACCTGTGGTGGGATGGACGACAGCGTCAAAGGCAAACTGCAGTCTGTCCACACGCACACCGTTGTCGGTGACGAAGTCCTGTACGTTTTCGCCGTACTGGTAGTAACCATTCAGACTCCAGCTTGATTCGAACTGGTGCTCAAAGCCGGTGGTGAACGAATACATTTTGTTGTCGGTATCCTGGCGGGACTCGCCCAGAACGGTATCAGGCGTGTTCGCGGCAGCCAGGCCGTAACCCACGAAGGGCGCGCCGGATGCGACGATGAGGTCGCGCGCCTGCGTGCTCAGATAAGCATTTTCCGGGTAGACACGGCCCTGCCAGATGGACTGCAAGGTGATGCTCTCACGTTGGTCGGATGCACTGTTGTCGGCGTAGATGGCCTGGGCAAACACGTTGGTGTTCGGGCTCAGTTCATAGTCCAGATACAGGAAGCCGTTGTAGCGGCGGAAAGCGTTGCCGAGCTCCATGTCACTGTCGATGCCCCAATAGTTGGGGTTGTTGCCCGAATAGCACAGGCAACCGGTGTTCTGTGTGCCTACACCCGTGAAGGCCAATGGCGACAGCGAGCCGTTTGCATTGAACACTTGCCGATTGATGGTGGGACGCGTGTTGTCGATCAGTATGCCGGTAGGTGTAAAGGTGGTGGGCGAAGCGTAGGGGCGAATGATATCGGTCGATCCGCCCACAGTGGGGTTGGTGATGCGCGAGGAGCGGGTCAGAAAATCGCGATCCTGCAAGGAACCGAAGGAACTGATTTTCGCCTGGTCGAAGGCAGCCAGCGAACCCAGAATATGTAAACCATTGCCGAACTCGCGGCCGAAGGCCATGCCTACTTCCGACGTGCGGCCATCGCCGTACTCGGTCATGCCAGTCTGGGCATGGGTTTTCAGGCCAACATAGTCGGTGTCGAGAATAAAGTTCACCACGCCGGCCACGGCGTCGGTGCCATAGCTTGCAGAAGCACCACCGGTAACGTTTTCAACGCTACGCAGCAGGTCTTCCGGGAACAGGTTGACGTCCACAGTGCCGAAGCGGTTGCTGGGCACTACGCGACGACCGTTGAGCAGCGTCAGGGTACGATTGCTGCCTGCACCGCGCAGATTGACGTTGGAGCCGCCAGCGTTCTGGCCACCATTCACGCCCTCTTGCGTCAGGTTGCCGTAGAACTGGGGCATTTGGCTCAAAGCTTCGATCAGGTTACCCGGAGCCATAGCAGCCAGATCAGAGGCTTGTATCGTGGTCACGGGTGTTGGCGTGTCCATCGTGGTGCGGCTGATACGTGAGCCTGTCACCTGGATTTCTTCAAGGTCAGCATCCTGGGCGAAGGCAGACGTGGTCAGCCCCCCTGCCAATGCGAACACGGCGCTACCTAACAGCAGAGAAGAAGCGAGAGACTTCTGTCTTGCTGCGGTACGGATACCGGCCTGGATTTTCCCTTGAGTGAAACGGTGTGGATGAGTCATCAATATTTCCCCTATTGTGATGTCTTTGATTGGTACAGCGATTGGTACAGCGATTGGTACAGCTCTCGAAAATCCTGGAATGAATATAAGCAAAAACCGGTTTGGCGGGTTGCCATATTTCGATGAGCGAAATAATTTTCCCATATCGAAACATTTAATGGGAACTTTACTTCGTTTTAACGGGCCATTTGCACAAAGTATCCATATTTCAGGTCCCGTAAACAAGAAATACAGTTTCAAGCTGTGAATTATCTTACTATATATAGCTGTTCCAAGCCCGAAAAAGTATGTGGGACACCAGCTTCCTCTGTGCCGCCAGACAGCACAATGGCAATTTTTCGGACTATCCAGTTCCCTGAGGGTGAGTGTGGGAAAGCGCCAGGGTGAGGGTTAGCCTTGGCTTTTTTTATGTATTGGCAGCAGCGCGCTTGGCATGATATTGGCGCTGATGGGGGCCGGTTGCTTCCAGCCCTTTCCCTAATCGCCAGTGACCCTCCATGCCCTCTATAATGGGCGGCATACTCGACCTCCTTCAGGGTGATCTCCGTGTTTAGCAGTCGTATTCCTGTTTGGGCTTTTGCCCTTGTCTTGTCCGTCACTCCCGGCAGCCAGCTTCTGGCGCAACAACCCTATGCGGCGCTGAGTCAACCGGGGCAGTGGGAATTCCTCGAAACGTGGTGTACCGAATGCCACAACCTCGACGACTACTCCGGTGGACTCGACATGACGGCGTTGAACATTGGTGATGTGCCGGCAGATGCCGGAATTTGGGAAAAAGCCATTCGCAAACTGAACGCGAGCATGATGCCTCCCCCCAGCCAGACCAAACCTTCAGAAGAGGAAAGGGCGCAGTTCGTTGCTTGGCTGGAATCCTATCTGGATGAGGCGGGCACCACTGCTCCGCACATCTCACGCCCTGCCATCCATCGCTTGAACCGCAAAGAATACGTGAACGCAGTGCGCGATTTGCTGGCTGTTGAAATCGCGCCCGAACAAATCCTGCCGCAAGATGACACCAGCGAAGGCTTTGACAACATCGCTGACGCGCTGCAGGTTTCGCCAGCGTTCATCGATCAGTATGTTGCTGCGGCGCGTGTTGTCATGGAGCAGGCCATTGGCGATCGTAATCCCGCCACCGGCAGCACCAACTATATCCCCGCAGAAGTATTGCCCATCCGTGCGGAAGGCGGCGGTTCGCAACAATTTCACATCGATGGCATGCCGCTGGGAACGCGCGGCGGAATGCTGATTGAACACTGGTTTCCCGCAGATGGTGAATACGCGGTCAATATCGGCGACTTCAATCTCTATGCCTGGATGTACAACATCGAGTTCGAGAACAAATTCATTCTTACTGTGGATGGTGAAAAGGTTTACGAAACCATTCTGGGCGGTGATGCCGACCGCATTGCGCTCGACAAGGATCAGGGCGCGCCGATGGATGCCATCAACGGCCGCGTAAAGGATATGCGTTTCGTCACCACCGCAGGTCCGCACAAGATAGCCGCCACGTTTGTCAGACGGACCTTTGCTGAATCCGATGACAGCCTTCAACATTTGATTCCCGGTGCCTTGCAGGACCGCATTCTGTCGATCCCGTCGATGGAAATCCGCGGCCCCTTGACTGCGACCGGCGCAATTGCCCAAACCCCGAGCCGGGAACGCATCTTCACCTGCTACCCACAAGATGTATCCCAGGAAGCTGCCTGCGCGAACAGCATCATCAATGACTTCGCCACCCGCGCATATCGCCGCGCGCTGAACCCGGATGATCTGGCGCCCTTACAGGCGTTCTATGCGGCCGGCAGCGAGCGTGGCGGTTTCGAAGAAGGTATTCGGCAAGCATTGACCCGGGCTTTGGCGAGCCCCTTCTTTTTGTACCGCGCCGAGAGCGCACCTGATGGTGTGCAACCTGGTGATATTTATGAACTGGGCGGTCTTGAACTGGCTTCCCGCTTGTCCTTCTTCCTGTGGAGCAGTGTGCCCGACACCGAGTTGCTTGATCTGGCCTTCACCGGCGAGTTGCAGAAGCCCGAAGTACTCGACCAACAGATTGATCGCATGCTGGCAGATCCGAAATCCACTGCACTGGCAGAGAGTTTTATTTACCAGTGGCTCGATCTCGACAAGCTGAAGGAAATCAGTCCTGATCCGGTGATCTTTCCGTATGCCGCGCAGGCCGGTGATTTGCGCCCGGATTTCATTACGGAGATGGAACTGTTTACCGACAGCGTGTTCCGCGAAGATGCCAGCATCCTGCAACTATTGGATGCGGACTACACGTATCTGAACGAGCGCCTGGCTTTGCATTACGGCATCACCGATGTGAAAGGGCTACGTTTCCGCCGTGTGCAATTGGCCGATGAACGTCGTCACGGTTTGCTGGGCAAGGGTGCCGTGTTGATGGTGTCGTCGTACCCCAATCGCACCTCACCGGTATTGCGTGGCGCCTGGGTGCTGGAACGGCTGATG
>CAMDML010000083.1 GCA_945902215.1 Klebsiella pneumoniae
GAAAAATGTTTTGAGCAAGCCGCCGGTTTTTTGCGCATCATGAACGGCGATAATCCACTGGATGCCTCGGCCGTGCATCCGGAATCGTATGAAGTTGTCGAGAAAATTCTCAAGGCGAATGGCAGGAGCGTGCAGCAACTGATTGGCGACAGTGGTTTTCTGCGCAGTTTGAAGCCAGCCGACTATGTCAGTGCCAAGTTCGGTATTCCGACCGTGAAGGACATCATCGCCGAGCTGGAAAAGCCGGGCCGCGATCCGCGCCCCGAATTCAAATCCGCTGACTTCATGGAAGGCGTGGAAGAAATCAAGGATCTGCAACCCGGCATGCTGCTCGAAGGCAGCGTAACCAACGTGACCAACTTCGGCGCCTTCGTTGACATCGGTGTACATCAGGATGGTCTGGTGCATATCTCCGCCCTGTCGCGCACTTTCGTCAAAGATCCGCACTCGGTGGTGAAGACCGGTGATGTGGTGAAAGTAAAAGTGCTGGAAGTGGACGCACAGCGCAAACGCATTGCACTCACCATGCGTCTCGACGACGCGCTGCCGTCAACTGACCCGCTTTCGCCCACAGGCTCCAGTGTGGCAAGCAAGAACCGGCCTGGTGCAGGCAAAGCGCACAACAAGCCGGCTCAGGTCCCGCAACCCGCCGCGAAAACTACCGGCAGTTTTGGCAATCTGTTGCAGGATGCTTTTAAGAAGAGTTGATGTGGTTTTGTTTGGTTCTGGACATCCACAGCCTCGGCCCTTTACGTAATCTTGCGCGTGTTCAGTGGATGTCCGTGCAACTGTTCGTCGACCACTAATTCAACTGACGCCCACGTGAACAAATGCTTGGGGAGGCCGGGACCGGGGGTACATTGCAGGGACGTGTGAGGGCCATGGATGGCCCGAGTCGAAGTGCACACGGATGTGCGTCTACGGTCCCTGCAATGTACCCCCGGTCCCGGCCTCGTGCACCGAAACCAAAAGTGGGTGTCCCGAACCCGACGAACCCGCAAGCCACCCAGCCTGAATTTCCTCAGTAGATTCATGGGTTGCGTGGCCCCCGGCATTGAATTGGCAGGGGGCCTCGTTTATTCTCCAAATGGCCCAGTTCACTTGCCGACAACCCCCGGTTTATTTTGAAAAGCCATTAAAAATCAATCAGTAAGAAAAATTCCAATGCGCCCTGAATGTTTCCGATTGTCACTTGCGTGCGTCTTTGCCAGCCTGCCTCTGTTGAGTCAGGCGCAGGCACCGGGCGCACCTGCGGCTTTGATCGACACCTACTGCACTAAATGTCATAACGAAGAAGACTGGGCCGGCAGCCTCGATTTCGCCCTGATCGACCTGGACAACCCCATCACCGACGCCGAAACCTGGGAAAAGGTACTGCGTAAATTCCGCGGCAACATGATGCCCCCACAAGGCAACGAGCGCCCATCACCTGAAGAATACACCGCGTTCAGCCACTGGCTGACCGAAACCATCGACACCGCCACACTCGCTGAAGGTGATCCCGGCCTCAGTTCCCTCCATCGCCTCAACCGCACCGAATACGGCAACGCCATTCGCGACCTGTTGCATCTTGAGGTTGATATTGCCGAATACCTGCCCGCCGATGACGAAGGCTACGGCTTCGACAACATTGCCGACGTGTTGCGCACCTCACCCGCACTGCTCGAACAATACCTCGACGCATCGCGCAAGATTGCTGAACTCGCGCTTGGCGATTCCCGCATTCAGCCGATCAGCAAGGCCTACCGCGTTCCGCCCGACCTGCCGCAGGCGCAACACATTCCCGGCCTGCCGCTCGGCACGCGCGGCGGCATTCTGATCGAGCATAATTTTCCGCTCGATGGCGAATACCAGTTCAACAACTATCTCACTCGCAACATTGTTGGCTACATGACCGGCCTTGAATGGCCGCACGAGTTTGAAATCAGTATTGATGGCGCACGCGTGTTCCTGGAACAGGTGGGCGGTGAAGAAGACAACCTGCGCTCCGACACCAACTTTGCTGAAGCGGCAGATGCCATCGATGCGCGGCTGAAAGTGCGCATTCCGGTCAAGGCCGGCCTGCACCGTGTCGCAGTGACTTTCCTGCAGAAGAATGCCGCTGAGACTCACGAGCCATTGGAATTGTTCACGCGCAATCTTGATCTCCAGGATATGGTCGGGGTGCCGACCCTTGATTACGTCGACATCATCGGCCCCTACAATACAACCGGTTCTGGCACTACCACGAGCCGCGATCATCTCTTCACGTGTTATCCCGCCGCTGCAGAAGAAAGTGCAGCCTGTGCTGCAGAAATTCTTGGCACACTCGGCCGCCGCGCGTTCCGCCGGCCGCTGCAAGACCACGAGCTGGCACTGATTCTCAGCTACTACAATGATGGCAGTGGCGATGACGGCAGTCAGCGCAGTTTCGAACAAGGTATCCAGACTGCAGTGCGCTTCATCCTGACGTCGCCGGAATTTCTGTTCCGCAGTGAACGCGACCCTGCAGGCATCGCACCAGGCACCGTGTATGCGCTCGGTGATTTTGCATTGGCCGCGCGCCTGTCCTTCTTCCTATGGAGCACACTTCCCGACGACGAACTTCTGGCACTGGCAGAGCAGGGCATGCTGAGCAACGATACCGTGCTTGATGCGCAGATCGAGCGCATGCTGCGCGACCCTAAAGCAGTTGCGCTGGTCGACAACTTTGCGGCGCAGTGGTTGTTCCTGCGCAACTTGCAGAGCATCAATCCCGACACGCGCACCTTTCCCAATTTCGACGACAAGCTGCGCAATGCATTCCGCACCGAGACGGCCATGTTCATTGGCAGCATCATCCGGGAAGACCGTTCGGTTATCGATTTGCTGAATGCTGACTACACCTACGTGAATGATCGGCTTGCGCAGCACTACGGTATCCCCAACATCTACGGCAGTCATTTCCGCCGTGTGGCAGTGACCGACGAGAATCGGCGCGGCCTGCTCGGGCAGGGTAGTATCCTGACGGTGACCTCCTATCCGAACCGCACCTCACCGGTGCTGCGCGGCAAATTCCTGCTGGAAAATTTTATTGGTGCTCCGGCACCATCGCCGCCGCCGAATGTGCCGGCGTTGACCGAAAACCAGCCGGGCATGGCAGCAATGTCGGTGCGTGACCGATTGGTGCAGCATCGTCAGGATCCCAATTGCCGCGGTTGTCATGCGGTGATGGATCCGCTCGGGTTTTCACTGGAAAACTTCGACGCCATCGGCCGTTACCGCGAGCGCGATGCCAGTGGTCCGATCGACAGCAGTGGTGAACTGGCCGACGGCACGCCGATAGCGAACGTGAACACGCTGCGTAATGTGCTCTTGCAGAAGCCGGACGTATTTGTAGATACGCTGGCGGAAAAGCTGTTGATCTATGCGCTCGGCCGCGGCCTCACGCATCACGACATGCCGGTGGTGCGCCAGATCGCCCGCGAATCTGCGGCAGAAGATTACCGTTTCTCAGCACTGGTGAAGGAAATCGTGCACAGTGTGCCTTTTAGAATGAAGCGAGCAGATGCCGCTGAAGTGGGTTTGGCGGCTAAGTAAAGCAAGACGCGCAGGCCGCAATCCAGGGTCGTTAATTGTATTTTTGCCGGAGGGTTTATGTTCATTACCAGAAAACACCTTAACCGCAGACACCTGCTCAAGAGTGCCGGCACCGCGTTGGCGTTGCCCTTGCTCAACGCAATGATTCCGGCGTTGACCGCGCAGGCACAGACTGCGGCGAACATTACGCCGCGCCTCGGCTTTGTCTATGTGCCGCACGGCGCGATCATGAGCCAATACACGCCTGCCACCACTGGCGCCGGCTTTGAATTCAAGCCTATTCTCAAGCCGCTCGAAGCATTCAGGGACAGGCTCAACATCATCAGTGGTCTCGGCCATCAGGCTGCTGACACTACGGCAGTGCATTCACTCAGTCCCTGCACCTGGCTCAGCGGCATTCGCCCGAAAGCCACTCTCGGTTCAGATGCTTTCGCCGGTATCACCGCCGACCAGTTCGCCGCGCAGGTGATCGGTCAGGACACGCCGCTGCCCTCGCTGGAACTCGCCACTGAAGATCACAGCGGTTTGATCGGCGCCTGCGACCGCGACTATGGCTGTATCTATATGAACACGCTGTCGTGGCGCACTCCGACCACGCCGAACCCGATGGAAATCAATCCGCGTAAAGTGTTTGAACGTCTGTTCGGGCAGGGCGGCACTGTTGAGCAGCGGCTCGCGCGCCAGGCGGAAGATCGTAGCATTCTCGATGGCGTTGTTGGCCAGACGCGCACCCTGAACACCACCCTGGGGCAAAGTGACCAGCAGAAAATCAACGACTACCTGGAAAGCATTCGCGAAATAGAGCGCCGCTTGCAGCAGGCCGAAGTGGCGATTGCGCGCAATGCCGACCTCGTGATTCCGGACGCGCCGGCGGGTATTCCCTTTGACTATGAAGAGCATCTGCAAATGATGTTTGACCTGATGATTCTGGCATACCAGACCGAGACCACCCGCGTGGCCACGTTCATGATGGCGCGTGAACTTTCCAACCGTACTTATTCGATGGTGGGTGTCAACGAAGGCCACCATGCCACCTCGCATCACCAGAATGACCCGGAGAAAATGGCGAAGAACGTCAAGATCCAGACTTGGCACGTTGGCCAATTCGCGCGCTTCCTCGAAAAAATGGATGCGGTCCAGGAAGGTGACGGCACCCTGCTCGACAATTCGATCTTGTTGTTCGGCAGCAACATGAGCAATAGCAATGCGCATGACCACTACCCCTTGCCCAACGTACTGGTCGGTGGCGGTGCCGGGACCATGAAAGGCGGCCTGCACATCCAGTACGACCAGCGCACCCCAATGACCAACCTGGTGCTGACGATGCTGCGCAAGGCGGGAGTGGAGCAAGACAAGCTCGGCGACAGCACCGGCATCGTGGTGGAAGTATAAAGATGCGAAAGCTCATGGGAGTTTTTACCCTGACCCCAATCTTGCTGCTGACCCCAATCTTGCTGTTCGGGCAAAGTATTGATAGTGACAACTCCCGCAACTTCGATCTACTCATTGCCGTAAAAGCCGGGGAGACCACTACCGCGCTGGTGCTGCTTGATGGCGCCACTGATGTGAACACCCCCGAAGCCGACGGCATGACCGCGCTGCATTACGCGGTGCTCAACAACGAGCCGGTGCTCGTATCCAGCTTGTTGCAAGCTGGCGCTGATGTGCAGGCAACAACCCGGTATGGCATTACGCCAATTTATCTTGCAGTACAGAACGGCAGCGCAGCGATGCTTGCGGTGTTGCTCGATGCCGGCGCGGATCCCAACCAAACCTACCGTGAAGGTGAAACCGCGCTGATGACTGCCGCGCGCACCGGTGATTTCGCCACGGTGAACGTGTTGCTGGAAAAGGGCGCCAGAGTCGATGAGCGCGAACTCTGGCACGGCCAGACTGCATTAATGTGGGCGGCCGCGCAGAGTCACGCCGATATTCTGGCTTTGCTGATCAGTCATGGCGCCGAGGTGAATGCAGCGTCCAATGTTGAAGAATGGGAGCGCCAGATCACTGACGAGCCGCGCGACAAGTGGCTGCCGCCCGGCGGTATGACGCCACTGATGTTCGCCGCGCGCGAAAGTTGCCTCGCTTGCATCGATGCTTTACTTAACGCAGGCGCCAACATTAACGCAGCAACTCCAAAAGGCATCACTGCGCTGCTCGGGGCTATCATCAACGGACATTACGATGTGGCGTGGAAGCTTGTAGAAGCTGGTGCCGACGTTAACCTCAACGACGACACCAATCGTTCACCACTGTATGCAGCCGTCGATTTCAATACGATGCCCGAATCCAATCGCCCGTCGCCTGACGTTTACGTCAACGAGCACACCAGCTTCGAGTTGATCCAGCTACTGATTGCCAAAGGGGCGGAAGTTAATGTGCAACTAAGCAAACAAGCACCGTATCGTCTCAAACTCGATCGCGGCAACGACACCATGCTGGTAGCCGGCACCACGCCGTTTCTGCGCGCCGCGAAGGGTGCCGACATCCCGGTGATGAACCTGTTGCTGGAACATGGCGCTGAAGCAGCGCTCAGTACCAGCCAAGGCATCGACCCGTTGATGACAGCCGCCAATCTCGGCACCCGCGAAGCAGACTCGACCGGCCGGTACAAAACGCAGGCACAGGTCATCGAAGCCATCCGCATCTGTATCGAACAGGGGCTCGATGTAAACGCACGCGCCAACGATGGCCGCACGGCGATCTTCGGCGCTGCGATGTTTGGTTATGCCGACGTTGTAAAATTTCTGGCAGAGCAGGGCGCCGAACTGGATTACACCGACAACCGCGGCCTGGCACCACTCGATGCGGCGATGGGCAAAGCTGGTGGTTACGGCTTTGTCGGTACCGATGGTGTGTTCCATGAAAGCACCGTTGCTGTAATCCAGGACTTGTTGAAGTAGCCAAGCCGGGAACTAATCCCGATATCCTCCCTGCACAGGCCGCCGCAATAGACTTGGCAAAGTGCTGCGGGTATTCTGCGGCGATATGCATCCCTTCCTGCAACGATTAATGCACAACCCGACCTTCCGCAAAAAAGTCGGGCTTCTGTCCGGCTTGATCGTGCTGCTGATGGCGCTAGTTCTGGTGCTGACCTGGGGCAAGGATCTCGATGAGCGGCACCGCCCGGTCGAGTTCGCTGAAGCCTTCGATTTCTCCGTCGGGACCTTCGCCGACTACACCGCATATTCCGAACGGCGTCTGCGTGCCGCACATGCGGAGGCCCCGGCTGAGGTTATCACCAATCTGGCGCCCTCCCCCGTCATCCGGGAAGTTGGTGTCAGAGTCGACTTTCCCTTGGCGCATTACGACGCCGGTGCAATGGGGATCGTCCATCACATCACCCACCTGAGCAAATGCCTTGTAGGGCCGAGACAGGGTAGTGCGTTGCAGGGACGTCTGAGGGCCAGGGATGGCCCGAATCGAAGTGCACACGGATGTGCGTCTACGGTCCCAGCAATGCACTACCCTGTCTCGGCCCTTTGCGCTAAAGCCAAAAGTGGGTGTTCAGCCCCCCCTCTCACCTAAACAAATTCAAACTGAACCAATACCAAATCTGAACCGGGCTTATGTAACTGGGAGCACAGAGTTCACGGATGATGTATATCAAGCTCAGCATTCATTGCCGGGTCTAAGATAACCCCGATCCCGCTTATCAAGCCGTACTGCGCGATTGACTGTTGGCACCCACGTGCAGCCATACTTGAATGTCGGCTGCTTTTTATTTCTTTACATGGAGACTGCTATGAAAACGCACCTTGTCGCTGTTCTGTTGTCCACACTGCTCATGCAAGCCGGCGCCACCGCCGCTGAAGATTCGATGCCAATGCAACAACACATGCAAGAAATGCAAACCCTGATGGCGGCGATAAAGGCCGAGCAGGATCCTGCAAAACGCGAAGCCCTGATGATGGAGCACATGGAGTCCATGAAAGAAGACATGACGATGATGAGCCATGGCGCTCCTGCGGATACGGCAAACATGACCATGGAGCAGCGCATGGAAAATATGGAGCAAGACATGGAAATGATGCATAAGATGATGGGGCAGATGATGCAACATGAAGAAGGTGAGGCAGACGCGAGTGCGGAACACCAGCATGAGGAATAATGCCACAGCGCTGCAGTCCGGCGCTCAAGCCAAGGATCCGATTTGTGGCATGCTGGTAGACAAGGCCACTGCCCTCCATTCCGAGCGCAATGGCTTACCAAATCGGATAATCAGCGACGCTTTTGGGGAATAGTGTCTTCAAACGGAATCGCCTATCCACGTTTCTTGCTAAATCAGCCTCCCGCATTAACGGGTGTTAACCGTTCTTTAGCTGTTAATTACGCTCGATTTTCAGAATTGCCAGTATGATCGCGCGCTTTATAGGCTAGGGGCAGTTGTCCTGGCTTGTTTCTTGGGAACTGAAGCAATGCGTGCGCTCATCACTAATACGGTACTGCCTCTGACACTCGGCCTGCTGGCCGTGGCGCCGGTGCTGGCCCAGCCCGCCGCCCCTGCTACCAACGCCGAACCCATTGAAGAAATTGCCGTGTTCGGCCGCAATACCGATTTGCTCGGCAAGGCCGGGGCCGCCAGTGAAGGCTCGATCGGGGGCGCTGATTTGTTGATTCGCCCCATGTTCAAAACTGCCGAGCTGCTGGAATCGATGCCCGGCATGGTGGCCGTGCAGCATTCGGGCAGCGGCAAGGCCAACCAGTATTTTCTGCGCGGTTTCAACCTGGATCATGGCACCGACTACACCGTTATCATGGATGACATGCCCCTGAACATGCGCTCGCATGGCCACGGTCAGGGCTATCTGGATGTCAACGGCTTGATTCCGGAAACCGTTGATCGCATCGACTATCGCAAAGGTCCCTATCGGGCCGACCTTGGCGACTTTGCCATGGTGGGTGCCTCCTTCATCAAAACCATTGATGCAGTGGAACGCCCGTTTGTGTCCGCCGAGTCTGGCGTGGACGGCTGGCAGCGCTATGTCGGTGGCATCAGCGAGGACTTCAATAACGGCACCCTTACCATCCTTGGTGAGCACAAACAGTACGATGGCCCCTGGCAAGCTTCCGAGAATCTCAAGCATTACTCGTTTTGGGGCAAATATGTGCAGCCCACCCGCTTTGGGCAGGCATTGGTTACTGTCTCTGGCTACGATGCCACCTGGGATCCTACCGAGCAGGTGCCTGAGCGCGCGATCGGTACCCCAGTCTGTGCTGATGCTTTTTGCTCGCTGGACGCCACCGCAGATGGCAGCACAGTGCGCTGGATAACAACCGGCGAGCTGCAGGGCAGTGACTGGAATGCCTCCGTCTTTGCCCAGTATTACGACTGGACGATGACATCCAATCCGACCTATGACTTCCAGATTGGCCAGTTCGACAAGCGCTGGACGCTGGGCGGTAGTACTGACAAAACTTTGGTCGATAACGACACTTGGCAAGTGATGGCAGGCGGCAATTTCCGTTACGACGATGCCAGCAAGGTGGGCGTAAGTCACTACGATCAGGGGATCTTTGTCGCGCCCATCGCTGATAACGAAATCGTCGAAGGCTCGCTTGGCGCCTTCCTTGAAACCACCTGGTTTGCCACCGCTGACCTGCGCTTGATTGGTGGACTGCGCGGCGATTATTACGATTTTGACGTGACTGCCCATAATGTTGGCAGTAATGCAGGCCAACATTCGGAATCCAGAGTGTCTCCCAAAGTGGGACTTGCCTACATCGTTGCCGACAACATCGAGTTATATGGCAACTGGGGTAAAGGTTTTCACTCCAATGACGGGCGTGGAGTCGTCGATGAGACAACTCCTTTGGTTGGCTTGTCGCCCGGTACCGGCTATGAAGCCGGAGCACGTACCACGCTGGGCGATTTCAAATTCACGGCTGCGTACTGGTGGCTGAACCAGGACAGCGAACTGATTTTTGTTGGCGACTCCAATGCAGTTGAGCCCAAAGGCGCTTCCGAACGCGAAGGTATGGAACTGACTATGTTCTGGCAGCCGCTGGATTGGTTGGGAGTGGATGCTGTGTATACCAGCAGCGATGCCCGCTATGTCAGCAACCCGGATGGCGTCTATGTAGAAAACGCCTTGGAAGAAGCCGCACAGATTGGTTTTTCCGCCACCAAGGGCAACTGGGATGTGAGCGCGCG
>CAMDML010000084.1 GCA_945902215.1 Klebsiella pneumoniae
GCCAGCATTTCTTCGGCAAAAGTCCGGAGCTGTTGAAGATGGTGGAGAACATGTCAGACGACGACCTTATGCGTCTGAACCGCGGTGGTCATGATCCTTACAAGGTCTACGCAGCCTACAAACAGGCCGTGGAAACCACTGACCGGCCAACCGTGATTCTGGCCAAGACCATCAAGGGTTATGCCTTTGCTTCCGCCGAAGGCGCGAACTCTACGCACTCCGCGAAAAAACTGGCCATCGAAGAATTGAAAAGTTTCCGCAGCCGTTTCGAGATTCCGATTGCCGACGACAAGCTCGAAGACGTGCCCTATTACCGGCCGGCGGAAGACAGCCCCGAAATGCTGTACATGCGCAAGCAGCGCGCGCATCTCGGCGGCAGCCTGCCGCAGCGCCGCACCAAAACCGAAAAGCTGAAAGTGCCGGCCTTGTCCGCGTTTGAAACGCAGACCAAGGGTACTGGCGAGCGCGAAGTGTCAACCACAATGGCTTTCGTGCGCCTCTTGTCCAATCTCGTCAAAGACAAGGAAATCGGCCAGCGTATTGTGCCAATCGTGCCTGACGAAGCGCGCACCTTCGGCATGGAAGGCATGTTCCGCCAGATCGGCATCTATTCCGCGAAAGGTCAGTTGTACGATCCTGCCGACTCCGGTCAGGTGATGTACTACCGTGAAGACGTAAAGGGGCAGTTGCTGGAAGAGGGCATCAACGAAGCTGGCTCGATGGGTTCGTGGCTCGCCGCTGCGACCTCATACAGCGTCAATAACTATCCGTTAATACCGTTTTATATTTATTACTCGATGTTCGGCTTCCAGCGTATTGGCGACATGTGCTGGGCAGCAGGCGATTTGCGGGCGCGTGGCTTTTTGATCGGCGCCACCGCCGGCCGCACCACGCTCAACGGCGAAGGTCTGCAGCATGAAGACGGCCACAGCCATCTCTTTGCGGGCACCATTCCGAACTGCGTCAGCTACGACCCGACCTATTCGTATGAACTCGCGGTAATTATTCAGGACGGCATCCGTCGCATGTACGACAACGACGAGAGCGTCTGGTTCTACATCACCACGATGAACGAAAACTACACGCACCCGGACATGCCGGAAGGTGTGCAGGCCGGTATTCTCAAAGGCATGTACCTGCTTGAAGACGGCGAGGGCAAGGAGTACAAGGTCGCCAAGAGCACTATGCGTGTGCGTCTGATAGGCAGCGGTGCCATTCTGCGCGAAGTGCGCAAGGCGGCCGAGTACCTGCGCAAAGAATACAAAGTGAGCGTCGACGTATGGAGTGCCACCAGCATGAATGAGCTGGCGCGTGATGGTCAGGCTGTTGAGCGTTGGAACATGCTGCACCCGGAAGCCAAGCCGCGCTTATCGTATGTGCAGCAGTGTCTGCAGGAACGGGAAGGCCCGGTAATTGCCGCCACCGACTACATGAAAATTTATTCGGACCAGATTCGCGGCTTTGTTACCGCGCCTTATCGCGTGCTCGGTACCGACGGTTTTGGCCGCAGCGACAGCCGCGAAAAGTTGCGTACTTTTTTCGAGGTGAATTACAAATACGTCACCGTGGCCGCGCTCACCGAGCTCGTCAAGGCGGGACAGATCAAGGCGGCAGTGGTCAGCGAAGCGATCAAGAAACTCGGCCTCGATCCCGAAAAGATCAACCCGGTGCTGATGTAAGCGCCGCGGTGCAACCGGTCTGGTTGCGCGACAAAACAGGCGCGAAAGCGCGACAGAAAAAAGAGTGGAGTAACGCGTGACAGTCGAAAAAATTCAGGTTCCGGATCTTGGCAGCGACGGCGAAGTCGAAGTCATCGAAGTGCTGGTCAAGCCTGGCGACAGCATCAGCGAAAACGATTCGCTGGTTGTGCTCGAAAGCGACAAAGCAGCGATGGAAGTGCCGTCGCCAAAAAGCGGTGTTGTGAAGGAAGTTCTGGTGAAGGTCGGTGCGCAGGTGAAAAACGGATCGGTGCTCATTACCCTCGAAGTGGCGGGTGGCGCGGCCGCCTCCACTCCTGCCGGAGCTTCGGCGCCCAAGGCTGCAGCATCCCCAAAAGAAGCACCTAAAGTTGAAGCGCCGAAAGCAGCGGCTGCACCAGCTCCTGCGCCGAGCAAACCTGCACCGGTAGCCAGCTCCGGCGTAAAATCAATACAGGTGCCCGACCTTGGCGGTGCCGCCGATGTTGAAGTCATCGACGTGATGGTCAAAGTCGGCGATGTCATCAAGGCAGAAGCAAGTCTGGTGACACTCGAAACCGATAAAGCTGCGATGGAAGTGCCGTCACCGCTCGGTGGCAAAGTAGTTGCGATCAAAGTCAAAGTGGGCGACAAAGTATCAGTGGGCTCGGTACTCATCGATCTCGACGTTGCAGGCGTGGCATCTGCCCAGACCAGTGCACCGGCCGCTGTTCCTTCTGCCGCATCCTCTGCCGAATCAAAAGTCGAAACCATCGCAGCTCCAGCTGCGCCCGCGCCGCAGCCCAAAGTGATGGCACCAGTTGTAGCTCCGGCAGCAACAACTCAGGGTGGTGATGTTTACGCTGGCCCTGCTGTGCGCAAACTGGCACGCGAACTCGGTGTCGATTTGACCCAGGTTTCTGGTACTGGCGGCCGTGGCCGCATCGTGCAGGAAGATGTGCAAGCGTTTGTGAAAGCCCGTATGCAGGCAGCCTCCGCCGGCGCTACGGCGTCCCAAGGGGGAGCAGGTATTCCCGGCATTCCCGATCAGGATTTCAGCAAGTTCGGTGCGATTGAAGAAGTGGAATTGAGCAAGCTGCATCGCGTTACCGCCGTGAACATGACGCGCAATTGGCTCAATGTTCCGCATGTCACCCAGTTCGATGAAGCCGACATTACCAATCTCGAAGATTTCCGTGCAGAGCAAAAAGCGCTGGCCGATAAAAAAGGCATCAAGCTCACGCCGCTCCCGTTCATTATCAAAGCCTGTGCGCAGGCGCTGGCCGAACATCCGCAGTTCAACGTGTCGCTGCATTCGTCCGGCACCAAGTTGATCAAGAAGAACTACGTACACATCGGCGTTGCTGTTGCCACGCCTGCAGGCTTGATGGTGCCAGTGATCCGCGACGCTGACAAAAAGTCGATCTGGCAGATCGCCGCTGACATCGCGGCGCTGAGTGCGAAAGCCAAAGACCGCAAGCTGACCAAAGAAGACATGGAAGGCGGCTGCTTCACCGTGTCGAGTCTCGGCAACATCGGCGGCAACGGCTTCACGCCGATCGTCAATGCGCCGGAAGTGGCGATCCTCGGTGTATCGCGCGCCTCGGTGAAACCTGTGTGGAAAGACGGCCAGTTCGTGCCGCGCACCATGCTGCCGTTCGCGCTGTCGTACGATCATCGCGCCGTGAACGGTGTCGATGGTGGCATGTTCTGCACCTATCTCGGTACGCTGCTCAGCGATATTCGTTTGATGGTGCTGTAAGGAAACCACCCATGCCTTCCTTTGACATTGTTTCCGAAGTCGACATGCACGAACTGACCAACGCCGTGGATCAGGCCGGTCGGGAGATCACGCAGCGCTACGACTTCAAAGGTGTTGACGCTGAATTTGAACTGCAAGACGGCGTCGTCACGATGAAGGCAGAGGTCCAATACCAGACCGACCAGATGCTCGACATGCTCAGAAACAAGATGGTCAAACGCAAGATCGATATCAGAAGTCTTAAAGTCGAGAACATTGAAATCATCGGTAAGCGCACAACGCAAAAAGTCATTGTGCAGCAGGGCGTCGAATCCGAGATTGCGCGCAAGATCGTCAAGCATGTGAAAGAGAAGAAAATGAAAGTGCAGATCGCCATCCAGGGCGACAAGCTGCGCGTAACCGGCACCAAGCGCGATGATTTGCAGATGGTGATTGCAGATTTACGCCAGCAGAGTTTCGGGGTGCCGCTGCAGTTCAATAATTTTCGCGATTGACCGTTACCACTCATCCGTTTGCTCCCGGTGAACGAGAACTTGTGTCCATGACTCGGTCGAAAATTTTCTGGCTCCCGGTTGCTGGCCTGTTGTGGCTGACGCGTCTCCATGACTGCGTGCAAGCCGCCGAATCCTCGCCCGCACTGGCCGCCTATGAGCAACTAATCACCGAACTGGAAGCCCGGCAGCAAACCGTTAGTGTTGATGCAGAACTGGCCGAAGCATATTTCGGTCTCGGCAACTCTCTGCAAACATTGGAGCGGCATGAAGAAGCCGTGGCGGCCTTTGACAAGGCACTGCAGGCACTCAGAGAGAACAAAGGCCTCTACGAACTCGAGCAGCTTCCGGTGCTGCAAGCGCAACTCGACTCCAGCCTGGCACTGGCTTCCTGGCAGGCAGTGGACGCCGGCAGGCAGCTCGCCTACTTGATCACGTTGAAAAACCCCGCCGCGAGCACTGAGATGCGCTACCAGACCCTGCGCGAGCTGGGCCTCTGGAAATTGCTGGCTGCTGAGGACGATCTGCTGCCAAATTCTCTCGGCGACGTGAAAGAGGCGGCGGCACTCTACCAGCACGAACTCGAACGGCCCGGCGTCCGCGCCTTCTATCAGGGCAGAGGCCTGTCTCTGGCCAACCTGTATCTGGATATGGCGGCTCTCGAATTTCTACAGGCCAGGGAAAAGATGGCACTACCACTCAGCGCCTATGTGGTGGGCGGGCAGCGCACGGTAACGGAAACACAATGCCAGACGCTCCAAACACCGGACGGCAGGGGGCGGCAGGTGTGCAGGAGCATTCAGGTCCCGAACCTGGATTACTTCATGTCTATGTCCGACAGGAAGTACAAGGAGACCCGGCGTCATCTTGACGCCATGAAGGCCGCCGTACTCGAAGCGCACGCCGTGTTGCTGGGGGAAGTTGAAACCCGGAATCGCGCCGATGCACTCTCGCTGTTGTCTGATGTGCACCGGTTGACTGCCGCCTTCAACGATTTCGTCGCGGAGAATTCCAGAAGGACAGGGTCGAGAATAGCGCCTACAACAGGTTCGATACTCCGCCGTTGAATTATGCGTCCCAGCGGTATTGTTTCAGTGGGACTTTGCCATCCTTGAATGCGACTTTTTCCTTCTCCAGCAAAACACGTTGTCGCTTGTAAGGTGCACTCCCCACCGGAAACGCCAGTTCGCCAGTGCTGCGTAATATCCGGTGCCAGGGGAGGGTAGAGCCATGGGGCAGGTTCTTCATGGTCGTGCCGACATAACGCGCATGGCTGGGGTAGCCGCAGAGCCGGGCGATCTGGCCGTAGGTGGCTACGTGGCCGCGTGGTATCGTCGCCACGACCTGCCATATCAGCTCCTTCAGGCTTGAGTCCTGACCTTTCATCCCCATCTTGTCTGCCTCACGGCACAGATTTGTCCCATGCGTCTATTGTTCCTGCTTTTTATTGTTCTGCCCATCGTGGAGCTCATGCTGCTGTTCAAGGTGGGGCAGACCATCGGCGCCTTACCGACCATTGCCATCGTATTGCTGACGGCGACCATTGGGGTGCGCATTCTGCGTCATCAGAGCTTCAGCACACTGCGGCGCGCCCAGGAGCGTTTGCAAAGTGGCGAGCTCCCGGGCCAAGAAATCGTTGAAGGGTTCATGATCAGCATCGGCGGGGCATTACTACTAACCCCCGGCTTTATTACCGACGTAATAGCCATCGCTCTGTTGCTGCCCTTAACCCGCCGGGCTCTGGTTCGCCACCTGTTCAACAGCGGCCGGCTGCAGGCTATGGGTACTGGCGCCGGGGCCTTCACTTTTACCCGTTTTGGCGGTGGGTGGCCCCCCCATGGCGGTCCGGGAGGCCGGGACGTCTACGAGGGCGAATTCAGCCGGGAAGGACGATCCGGACCCTCTTTACGGGCTCCGGAACGTGAAAATGACCCTCCCCAAGGGTAAAAACACTCTTTCAAGGGTCAAAATACTGTCCAATGGCCAAAGTTTTCTGGTTTTGGCCATTGAAATCCCTCCCGTAGTCCCCCATCTATCGGGTTCAAATCTGGGACTGGAGCCATTTGCTTGGCCAATTCCCGGAAAAATACAGGCGCTGGAGCCATCCAGCAAAGCCCATAGCTTTAGTAAACGTTGGAGATAAAACTCAATGAAAATCCGTCCATTACAAGACCGTGTCGTGGTAAAGCGTAAAGAAGAAGAAACCAAGTCTGCCGGTGGTATCGTCATCCCCGGTTCCGCCGCCGAAAAGCCCTCCCAGGGCGTCGTGGTTGCGATTGGTCCAGGCCGTTACATGGAAGATGGCACTGTCCGTAAAGTCGATCTCAAAGTCGGCGACAAGGTGATTTTTGGCAAATACGCCAGCAACACCATCAAAGTGGACGACGAAGAACTGCTGATTCTTGCCGAAGGCGAAATCTACGGCGTGCTTCTCGACAAGTAAGCCGCCCCGACCACACAAATCCGAACCAACATCCGCTCAAGAACACAGGACTAAGACAATGGCTAAAGACGTATTATTTGGTGACATCGCCCGCCAGAAAATGGTGAAAGGCGTTAACCTGCTGGCAGACGCAGTGAAAGTTACCCTCGGCCCCAAAGGCCGCAACGTGGTGATCGATAAATCCTTCGGCGCTCCTACCGTCACCAAAGACGGTGTATCGGTTGCCAAAGAAATCACCCTCAAAGACAAATTCGAAAACATGGGCGCACAGATGGTGAAGGAAGTTGCTTCCCAGACGTCCGACCAGGCGGGTGACGGCACCACCACTGCAACAGTACTCGCTCAGGCAATCCTGAATGAAGGCCTGAAAGCAGTTGCTGCCGGCATGAACCCGATGGATCTGAAGCGCGGCATCGACAAAGGCGTTATCGCTGTTGTTGAACAGCTGAGCAAAATGTCCCAGCCCTGCACCGAAACCAAAGCAATTGCGCAGGTAGGCTCCATCTCCGCCAACAGCGACACCAGCGTTGGCGACATCATTGCTGAAGCCATGGCCAAAGTCGGTAAAGAAGGCGTCATCACGGTAGAAGACGGTTCCGGCCTCGAAAACGAACTGAACATTGTTGAAGGCATGCAGTTCGACCGCGGCTACCTCTCCGCTTACTTCATCAACAACCAGGACCTGATGGCTGCTGAACTCGACAACCCGCTGATCCTGCTGGTTGAAAAGAAAATCTCCAACATCCGCGAAATGCTGCCCGTACTGGAAGGCGTTGCGAAATCCGGCCGCCCGCTGTTCATCGTGGCCGAAGACGTTGAAGGCGAAGCGCTGGCCACTCTCGTAGTGAACAACATGCGCGGTATCGTCAAAGTGGCCGCTGCCAAAGCCCCCGGCTTCGGCGACCGTCGCAAAGCCATGCTGCAGGACATCGCAGTACTGACTGGTGCTACTGTTATCGCAGAAGAAGTTGGCCTGAGCCTTGAAGGCGCCACGCTGACCGACCTCGGCCATGCCAAGCGCGTCATCCTGACCAAAGACAACACCACGATCATCGACGGCGCTGGCGACAGCATCAAAATCGAAGGCCGTGTTACCCAGCTGCGCGCCCAGATCGAAGAAACCACCTCCGATTACGACCGTGAAAAACTGCAGGAACGCGTTGCCAAACTGGCAGGCGGCGTTGCGGTAATCAAAGTCGGTGCCGGCACTGAAATTGAAATGAAAGAGAAGAAAGCCCGCGTTGAAGACGCGCTGCACGCCACCCGTGCTGCTGTTGAAGAAGGCGTGGTACCTGGCGGCGGCGTTGCCTTTGTGCGCGCCCTGCAGAAAATCGAAGGCCTCAGAGGCGACAACGAAGACCAGAACGTCGGTCTCACCATCTTGCAACGTGCTCTGTCCGCACCGCTGCGCCAGATCGCCACCAACTCCGGTGACGACGCGGCTGTCGTGCTGGATAAAGTACGTCACCTCAAAGGCAACAAAGGCTACAACGCGGCCACTGGCGAATACGGCGACATGCTCGAAATGGGCATCCTGGATCCCACCAAAGTAGCTCGTTGTGCACTGCAAGCCGCCGGTTCCGTAGCCGGCCTGATGCTGACGACCGAATGCATGATCGCAGAACACCCGGAAGAAAAAGCGGGTGGCGGCGGCATGGGCGGCGGCGGCATGGGCGGTATGGATGGCATGATGTGATTTAGCTGCCCTCGCGGGCAACTAAATCATCACGCCGTAGCGATAGCGAAGGCGGATTTGTTCCGCCTCCGCCAAGGCTACGGCGGGACAAGCCTTGGCCACAAGCTGAGGGGATTAAGCTTACAAACCCCCCGCGAATGCGGGGGTTTTGTTGTGCGCTATTACCCATAAACACAGCGCAGTCATAATTATAAATACCAGCCAGGCTCAAGGAGTATCCGGCCATGTCCAACATTCGCGGTAAAGCCTATGCAATGAATGTCATTACTCCCCAGAAATTTTGGAAGTCATGGATTCTCAAAGCAGCCTTTGCCCTGCTCACAATCCGTTTTACCCAAAACGACCTGCGCAATCTTTCCTTCATTCATTTCGCCCGCTGGACCATTCTGCCCCGCAATGCTTTTCCACATTTTCCCTCGCAGCATGTGCGGGAAGAGCTGAAATTCGATTACCTGCTGTTTGAGAGTAATTTCAATGGATCCTGGAACGAATACGTGGATGCCTTCAATACCGTGCTCGCGCTCAAACTAAACGTAGTCTGGTTCTGGAGCGAGAAATATCCGGGCTCCGTCCCGCTGGCGCCCTTCAAGGCCTATATTGAACATAATCAAAAATTTAACGATTACTACTACATGGCCTATCCGGGCTCTACGGTCAGTGATGTAAAAAATGCATTATTTGTTGCAGACAATTTTGCTGCACTGACCCAGGCCGCAGGCCAGAGCGATCGTGACTTCGACAATGCCTACCGGCTATTTCTCGGCAAGGTTCAGAACAAGCTGGGGCGCAATGGCAGCCCCGGTCCGAAAATGACTTGATCCTGAACCACGGAGCTACTGGATGAGCAATTACTACGGAAAATTCTACGGCTATACCGGATTATTCCCGATCCTTGACGATACGGAAGATCGTGTCCACAAAGTTGCCCTGCGCAAGCTGCTGGCAGAGCTGCCCTTAGGCCGCGGTTCACTTTTTTCCCGTAGCGGCCTAGTCCACGGGGCACGTCTTTTCATTATCGACGATGTTGTCTACAACGGTCATCCCACGCCCGAAGAGCACCTGCAATATTCCTACGTATTGCTGTCGATGACCTTTGATGGAGAACTAGCAACTCTGGCAGAAAAGCTGGCAGCGGCCG
>CAMDML010000085.1 GCA_945902215.1 Klebsiella pneumoniae
CGTGAAACGCACCATAGGCGGCTGAACACCCACTTTTGGCTTTAGTGCAAAGGGCCGGGACAGGGCAGTGCATTGCTGGGACCGTAGACGCACATCCGTGTGCACTTCGACTCGGGCCATCCATGGCCCTCACACGTCCCCACAACGCACTACCCTGCCCCAGCCCTACTAGGCATTTGCTCAGGTGGGTGTCGATTCAACGTTAGACCATATATCACGTTGTTTCATCGTTCGTTCTTAGGGAACCCGAGCAAATCCAGACACTCACGGGAACATCAGCAATTCCTGAGAGGGAGGGCCGGGGATGTAAGTTTGCGCAGCCCGTCCGCGAGCGGCTAGATTTGCCGGCTTGCGTCCCGGCAAGGGTTAGTTGAGCGCCTATGTTGACCGCCAGGAGGGCGGAGCAAACTTACATCCCCGGCCATGCCCTCCCAGCTGCATCATCGCGCCCAGTTCAACCCCGAGTGGGTGTCCAGAACCCGCTAGAATTTCCCCTACAAACAGCCTTACAAAAACTCAAACTGCACCGACCCCCAGGCCTTTTACGTTGACACTCCAGCCCGAATACCAGAAAATGCGCAGCCTTGAAAGAACACGCACTTGTAGCTCAGTTGGATAGAGTATCTGGCTACGAACTAGAGGGTCGCAGGTTCGAATCCTGCCAAGTGCACCAAATAAAAAAGCCCGCATCAGCGGGCTTTTTTATGTCAATCTGAATCACCGAAAACTAAACATACCCTGATTCGTGCGCGAATCCCGCCACTTATACCAAACCTCCCCCATCACCAACATACAGGGCGTCAGCACCAGCGTAAGAACCGTAGCAAAGGTCAGTCCACCAGCAATCGCAATCGACAACTGCGACCACCACTGCGTAGAAGGCCCACCAATTTCCACTTTGCGATTGACCAGGTCGAAGTTCAGGCTGAACGCCATTGGCAGCAAGCCCAATACCGCTGTAACACTCGTCAGGAACACCGGCCGCAAGCGCTGCGCACATGTCAGCAACACGGCTTCTGCCGCCGTAACCCCTTCTACGCGCAAGCGGTTGAAGGTATCAATCAGCACGATATTGTTACTGACAATAATCCCCGCCAACGAAATCACCCCGATGCCGCACATCACCACACCGAAAGGCTGGCCGGTCAGCAACAGTGACAGGAACACGCCCACCGTCGAAAACGCAACTGCCGTCAGGATCAGCAGCGTCTGATAAAAGCTGTTGAACTGGATGATCAGCACGATAGCAATCAAAAACACCGCCATGCCGAAAGCGTTCTGCAGAAATTCTTCCGACTCCGCCTGGTCCTCCGATTCACCGCGGAAATTCACGGTTACCGCAGGGTCTACCCCACCGGCAACAACCCAGGCTTCCAACTCAGCCACTTTGTCATCAACATTCAAATCTTCCAGAACATCAGCCGCGACTTTCATGACGCGGACACCGTCAGTACGTTCCAGACTGCCGACACGGCTGGCCGGCACCCGGGTGACGAAATTGCTCACCGGCACACTGCCCTGCAGCGTGTTGACTGTGAGCCGGTCGAGTTGGCTCAGGTTGCGCAAGTTTTCAGGGAAACGCACGCGAATGTCCACTTCATCATCCACATTGTCCGGGCGGTAATCGCCCAACATGATGCCGTTGGTAACAAGTTGAATCGCGCTGCCAATGCTGCTGATATCAGTGCCATAGCGGGCGGCTTCCTGGCGGTCGACTTCAATGCGCCAGTCGATGCCAGGCAGTGGACGGTTGTCGGTAATATCGATGAAGCCACCCAGTTCCGCCATGCCTTCGCGCAGTTGCTCCACACCCTTGCTCAAGAAAGCCGGATCGGCTGCGGACAATTCAAGCTGCACAGGTTTACCAGACGTAATACCCGACTCCTGCACTTCCGGCTCCACCACAATGCCAGCAAGATCAGCAGTGCGCTGCCGGACATCCTCCATGATTTCCGATGCCGGGCGGCGTTCAGTCCATTCCACAAACTGCAACTGGATGCGGCCGATAATGTCCTCGGCAGTATCGTTACCCAGACGCATACCGCTACGGGCATACACCGATTCATATTCAGGCATGCCGACGATGCGCTGCTCCACTTCCCGCACCAGTGCATCGCGTTCCAGCACCGACAAATCACCGCGGGCATGAATGTTGAGCTGGCCTACTTCCGGTTCAATTTCCGGGAAAAATTCCACGCCTTGCCCAATTTGATCAAACAGCAACAGCACGCCCGCCTGGAACACAATGGCATAGCCCAGCACGGTGAAGGGACGGCTGATCGCCAGGTGCAGCTTGTCCAGATACCAGCGGGTGAAACCTTTTGCAGCCACGAAATTGTCCCTGGCTTCAGTCAGCATGTCGGTGTCAGTCGCCACAGTGCGCGCATGCACACCTGCTACCGGCGCATGTTTGAGCATGGCGCCGAAGGTGGGCACAAAGAACAGTGCCATTACCAGCGATGCCGATAGCGTGACAATCAACGTAATCGGCAGAAACTTCATGAATTCCCCAATCAGCCCCGGCCAGAACAGCAAGGGCAGGAATGCTGCCAAATGGGTGACGATGGATGAGGTCACCGGCCATGCCATACGCTTCGCGGCCTGCACATAAGCGAGCTTCGGGGTGTACCCGTTTTCCATGTTGCGCTCGGCCAGTTCCACCACCACGATGGCACCGTCAACCAACATGCCCACCGACATGATCAGGCCGAAGAGCACCACAATGTTCATGCTGTAGCCCATCATGTGGATCAACAACACGCCGGACAAGAAGGAGCCCGGCACCGAGATGGCGACGAGTGAGGCAGAGCGCACGCCCAGCAGTGCCAGCGTAATAATCATCACCAGAATCACGGAAATTGCCACGTTGTTGGCCAGATCCGTCAGCATGGTGCGCACCTGCTTGGAATTGTCCTGAGTGATCGTGACATTCAGATTGGAGGGCCATGTGGCCTGCTCGGCTAGTACCAGTGCAGTCACTTCATCAACTACCTGAATGATATTGGCGCCGGAACGTTTGCTGATTTCCAGCGCAACTGCGGGGTTGCCATCGAGACGTGCGTAATTGTCAGGGTCTTTGTACGTGCGTCTGAGGGTCGCAACATCCTGAAAGGTCACCGTGTTCTGGCCATCGGTCTTCACCGGCATTTCCAGCAGATCGTCCAGATCCTCAATGATGCCAGGCACCTTGATCGAGAAGCGGCCCTGTCCAGTATCCATTGCGCCTGCGGCCACCAACCGGTTGTTGCGGTTCACGAAGTTGAGCAGTTCTGCGTAGCTGAGCCCGTAACTTTCCAATGCCACCGGATCAATAATGATTTCCAGCAACTCTTCACGATCACCACCAATCGCCGCATCAAGTACGCCGGGCAGGCCTTCGAGTTTGTCGCGCAGATCGCGTGCGATAGTCACCAGTGAACGTTCCGGCACATCGCCGTGCAGCATCACCACCAGAATCGGGAATTCCGAAATATTGATTTCCTGTACGAACGGCTCTTCTGAATCAGCGGGCAGTTCCGGACGCGCCAGATCCACCTTGGCACGGACATCGGACAACGCTTGGTCGGGGTCAAAGCCGGCATCGAATTCCAGAATGATCACGCCGCTGCCTTCTGACGCAGTGGCGCGCATTTCTTTCAGGCCATCGAGTGTACGCAGTTGGGTTTCCATCGGCCGGATCAACATGCGCTCGGAATCTTCCGGGGAAATGCCTTCGTGAATAATATTCACGTACATCATCGGAATCGTGATGTCTGGTTCAGCTTCTTTTGGAATGTCGATATAGCTGATCGCGCCGGCGATCAATAACAGCAGCATGAAAGTGATTACCGGACGCGGCCGGCTGGCAAAAGCATCAATCAGTGCGTTCATTGGCGGCTGCACTCTCGGGTGAAGACACAGTGACAGGATCGACTCGCTGCCCTTCAATAACAAAGCCCTGGCCCACGGTGATCAGGCGAATGCTATCCGGCAGACCTGTGATCTGGGTGCCTTCCGGTGCAGACCCGGCAACTTCGACCGGGTAAAACTTCACCCGATTCTCATTGTCAACAACCTTGACGCCTACGGTGCCGTCATCGGCCAGGCTGAGCAGGGCGGCGCTGAGGGTATGTACTCTCACCACTTCGGCAAAGAGCGTAAGTTCAGAAGTCTGGCCGGCACGAATGGAGTTGTCCGGATTGGCTACCGCCAGTTCCACCGCATAAGAGCGCGTACCCATACTGGCCACTGGCGAGACGTAACGAATCGTACCCGACACCCGCGAACCATCCACCAAGGTAGCCTGGCCCCTGCTGCCTACAGCCAGTTTGGCAATTTCGCGTTCATTCACTTCACCGACAACAATCATCGGATCGAGATCCACCAATTCTGCAACGATGTCGCCGGTACGGACGAAATCGCCAATCTCAACGCCACGTTCCTGCAGCACAGCGTCGATGGGAGCGAGAATGGAGGTGTTGGCAATTTCCAGTTTGATGCGTTCATGGCTGGCGCGGGCGCTTTCAAGTCGGGCGTTGGCGTCGGCAATCTGGACATCGGTGGTGAAGTCGCGTGCACGCAAATCCTGCACCGCTTTGAATTCAAGTTCGCGCTGCGCAACCAGTGCCGCGGCTTCAGCCAAGCGCGCATTGCGGTCACGCAAATCCAGTTTCAACAGCACGGTACCTTCAGCAACCACTTCGCCGCGCTCGACGCCAATAGCAACCACGCTGCCATCCGTTTCGGCACGCACTTCCACCATGCGGTTGGGTTCGGTGCGGCCACTGACCAGGATTTCCCGGGTGATTTCCCGGGATTCGAATTCCTGCACACGCACCTGCATCGCGGCATTGGCAGCGCTGGCTGCCGGTTCGCCATCAGCGCCGCCCTCAGAACCGGCGAAAATGCCGGACAGCATCCATAGCAGGACAGCCAGCACAATAGCCACTGAGATCAGAAGAGGGTAATTACGGGGTTTGGGATTCATAAACCATCGTCAGGAAAAGTGTAAACACGTATTGAGCAGGACGTTTGGAGGGGCTCAATATTCCGTGAAACTTGCGGCATTGTATAGAAAAGTGACCCGAAAGTCATAATGTGGAAGGCTATAATAGCCTACCCTTATCGGACCCGTACCCGCGTGCAGTTTCTCAAGCTTCGTACCCCTCATCTGTTCATCGAGCACTGGCTGCTGCAACGCGGCGAATGCTGGGCTGTGCTCGGCCGCAACGGTTCAGGCAAACGCCATTTGGCGCAGGTATTGACCGGTAACACCGAAGCAGTTTCCGGCCTGTTGGAAAACGAATACCACAAGGTCGTGCTCTTGTCGTTCGAGCAGCAGCAATCTTTCTACGAACAGGAACTGCACAACGATGACACCGATTTCATCGACATGCAGGATCCCGGCACTACGGTGCGCGAACTACTCGGCATTGGCGCCGAGGTGCCAGAGGAGCTGAAGTTTCTCGGACTCGATCACGTGCTCGACCGTGGCTACCGCCAACTGAGCAGCGGTGAATCCCGCAAGGCACTGCTCGCGCAAGCATTCTTGCCAGATGCCGAGGGACAGCGACCCGACCTGCTGATTCTCGATGAACCCTTCGACAGTCTCGACCTGCGCTCGAAAGCCGCGCTCTCAGAATATTTTCAGGCAGTGCTGCGCAAAGGCGACACTACCCTGCTGTTTTTGCTCAACACCGTGGAAGATATTCATCCTTGGCACACGCACATTGCGTTCATGGAACAAGGCACGCTGCTGGCACAAGGCACGCAGGCTGACATTCTCGGCAACCAGGATTTGCTCGCTCTGCTACGTTTCGATTCAAGCACCTTGCCCGCATGGCCAGCAGCACTGCCGCGCGAACCCGTGCCGGAACCGCTGGTGCACTTGCGCAAAGGCCATGTGAATTACGGTGACACTGAAATCTTCCGCGACCTTGATCTTGAGATTACCCACGGCGCACACGCCTTGATCACCGGCCCCAACGGTTCCGGCAAATCCACACTGCTGGGACTGATCTGTGGCGATCATCCACAATGTTATGGCAACGATCTCACGATTTTCGGCCGCCGCCGCGGCACCGGCGAAACCATCTGGGAATTAAAACGTAGCATTGGCATTGTCTCGCCTGCTTTGCACCGCGACCATCGCGTACCTGGCTCAGCCGCCGACATCGTGGTCAGCGGCTTCTTCGACAGCATCGGCCTCTATGACCGTGCCAGCGAAGACCAATTGCGCCACGCCCAACGCTGGCTAGCCCTCGTCGGACTCAGCGACCGCAGCGCCCAGTCCTTCAAACTCCTCTCATATGGCGAACAAAGGTTGGTATTAATCGCCCGCGCCCTCGTCAAACAACCCGCACTACTCATCCTCGACGAACCCACCCAAGGCCTCGACGACATCAACCGCCACCGCGTCCTCTATTTCCTGAACCACCTCTCCACCCAAACCCACACCACCATCATCATGGCCAGCCACCGCCAAGACGAACACCTCTCCCTCTTCAAACGGCATGTAGCTCTGTAGACCCGCCGCCCATGCATGAAGCGCCCGCGGCGCTCGAAGCCGAAACTGTAGTGGTTCAATAAAACCGGACACTAACTTGAAAAGTTCCAGTCGACCTCCGAACATACAGATCACTATCTGATATTCCAATACTCACGGAGCGCTTCCCTGGCTTTATTGAACCGTTCTTGATCCGTTGGCTTGATAGCAGCAGTCTTTTGCTGCTCCGTTGTGGTTGTCTTAGTGGGGGTAATGCTAGTGGGCTTCGTGTTTGCACTCATAGCTAAGTCTCCTGATTGACCCAGTCATTGTAAGGCACGTGTCAAGAGGGAGTGGTGAAGTCCGTTTTTTATGGATCGATAAGTAGGCAAAACCGAGTGCGTTTGACACGGGTGTTAGGATTATCACGAGCCTAAATATCCAACCTTCAACTCAGGCGAATCATCAAATGCCCAATTATGGATACTTGTTTATTGGCTACATTGCTGTCGGTTTCATTCTCACTGTCATTGGCCCCTTAGGGCGGCAGTTGCGTCTTGAAATTTTCAAACTTAGCCATGACAGTAAGAGTACCCCCGATTAAAAAGCTTCTTTTTATAGCCACCATTTCGTTTGGTATTGCTCTGCTCTACCCTGCATTCCTAGTTTTCGCACTGTTAGGCAAACGTAAGGACCCGCTTTTATCAAATCATGCAGTCGCACAGTTCACTTCTGTACAACTCAAGAAGAACTTGATACCGCTTCGACCATGGGGCACTGCAGAGAAAAATTATTTTAAGGAACTCCATTAGCGAAGACCAATTCCAGCTTATTTCGACTAATGGTAATGTGGCTATATTCGCGTGAAAATTCGTCTGCGTCACTTGGGCGCTTTAGGATAATGTCTATGACAGTTGCTTCTGGTAAAGATTCTAAGTAACCATAGAGCGAATCTATACTGGTGTATTTTTTTCCATCTACGCTCACAACGTAGTCAAATACTTCAACATCAGTCAATGCTGCTTCTTGATCCCATTCATAAAAATGCACTTGTAGATTTTTCTGTGGGTTGACTTCGTAATCATCCAATTTCCAAGGTTCAGCGATGACCAATCCTGAAAGATTGATAGCGCGAGCACTCAATGGATCAGCTGCTGCACGCAAAGTAGTGGTTATATCCAGCATCTTCCCCTTACGTTCAACCGATAGTACAGCCGTATCGTTCAAGCCACGCAGGTCATCCAAAAGCTCCGGGAGTGCAGTTATAGGATCGCCTCCATTGACGCTAACAATAATGTCCCCTGGCATCAGCCCTGTGTCCTGTTCGTAGATATCAGCTACCCTTGGGCGCAAATCATCTCCAGATTTCGAAGTTGCAACCGGTAGCATTTTTAAACGAGTGTCCACTTTAGCTTTTAGAAGCGCAATGATGTGGCAGATTGCGGGCATGGGTTCTACCAAGCTCACCGCCGTACCGCCAATATCTCCTATTTCTGGATTATAAGTAGCAGTGTTTATACCAATGACTCGACCGTCAGTAAGACTGATGAGCGGGCCTCCCGAGTTGCCGCTATTAATGACCGCATCGGTCTGGATGAGCTGGCTGGGGTAGAACCACGCAAGGCCCGACACTATGCCCCTAGTAGCAGTATAAGAAAGCCCCCAGGGGTGCCCATAAGCAAAGACTGATGTTCCCGGTTCAGGGAGCTTTTCGCACGACAGCTTGGCCTCTGGCGCGTCAGCTGGCACAGAATCAACAGGGATGGCTAACACTGCTAGGTCTATATACGGGTCAACATGAATGCGGGTTGCAGATATTTCAGCGCCATCTTTAAAAGAGACCATTATGGTGCTGGGTGAGCGCGTGGCGACATGGGCATTTGTGAGTAACCAACCATGCTCGCGGTCAATTAAGAAGCCTGTGCCTGAAAACGAGCCGGCTTCGTCCTGTGCAAATGGGATTTGGTTTAGGACTTTAACCTTTACTGTGTAGCGTTCCGCCTCTGCCAATATCTGCTCTGGCTCTGGGGTTGCTG
>CAMDML010000086.1 GCA_945902215.1 Klebsiella pneumoniae
CAGCGCATCCATCACCTTCTCCTCATCGCCCTTGAACGACAGGATCACACTGTGGTCAAACATGTGGCTGACAACACCTTGCGTGCCGATCTTACTGTTGGTTTTATTAAAGCACTGACGCACATCATCAAACGTGCGGTTGCGATTGTCTGTGAGGCACTCGACGATGATCATGCAGGAGCCAGGGCCAAAGCCTTCATAACGCATCACTGAGTAATCTTCAGCACCACCACCCTTGGCCTTGTCGATGGCTTTATCGATGACGTGGACGGGCACCTGGTCGCGTTTGGCACGCTCAAGCAAGCTGCGCAGGCCCAAGTTACCGGACGGGTCGGTGCCGCCGGTTTTGGCCATCATGTAGATTTCACGGCCATAACGGCCGTAGACCTTTGACTTCATCTGTGAAGTCTTCGCCATCGCTTCCTTGCGGTTTTGATACGCTCTGCCCATTTTGTTTACCTGTATGCTGGTTTGCCCGCAAGCATCTGCGGATCATCGTTAACCAATGAGCCACCGCTCTGTGTAGTACCACTGTCCGTTTTCAAAAAGAACAGTGCTCCCGCTGCCAGTATGGAACCTGTTGCCATGATCAGTGCCACCACCGGCAGGCTTATTTCAGCCTGGAACAAGAACCCTGCAATGATCGGTGAGAGCATGGAGCCACCACGCCCCACCCCTACGGTGAAGCCGGTACCGGACGCCCTTAGATGAGTGGGGAACATCTGTGCCGCCAGGGTATACATGCCAACTATGCCGGCATTAATGAAGAACCCCGTGCACAAAACCGCAAGCGAAATCACGCCGAGGTTCGCGGGCACATAGCCGAAGATGATCGTGGCAATCCACGACAGCACGAAGACAGAAATGGTCAGGCGCCTGAGGTCCATCTTTCTGCCTACAAACGCAAATGCCATGCAACCCAACAGACCGCCGATGCTGGCCATCGTCACAATGTCTCCGGCCGAAGATGGCGGAAAACCCATGCGTACCACGATGTCAGGCACCCACTTGAGAATGAAATAGAAAGTTGCGATGTGCAGGAAATAGGATACTGCCAGTAATACGGTGAGCATGACGTAACGCTTGCTGAACAAATCCACCCATGCCTTGCCCTTCTCTTCTATACGCACCTCTGGCACTAGATCCACGATACAGTGCCCCAGTGTGGTGAGAATACGATTGATCCGTTTTAGTACGTTGTCGGGTTTCTTGCGCACCAGCCAGTGCACGGACTCCGGCATCCAGAGCACAACCATGGGAATCATCAAAGCTGTCGCTCCCGTGCCGAAATAAAATACCGAACGCCAGTCGAAATGTTCGAGCAGGCGCGAAACGACAAGCCCGCCGACCACGCCCCCGATCGGATAACCCGCCGACATGAAAGCAATGACAGTAGCGCGGTTCTTGTTATTCGAAAACTCCGCTGCTTGAGCGTTGATCGCGGCCAGCATGCCGCCAATACCAATGCCAGTCAGTACACGCAACGCACAGAGCAGGTATAAATTATCCGTCAAGGTCACCATGAACATGCCACATACCATGACGAAGAGACAGCCGAGGATCGTGGGTTTGCGGCCAATGCTGTCGGCCACGCCGCCCAATGCCACGGAACCAATCGCCATGCCCCACAATTCAGCCGACAGAATGAACCCAAGGGCAGCTCTGGTGGTACCCCACTCAGCCGCGATGCCCGGCGAAGCGAAGCTGATTGCCAGCACGTCGAAGCCATCCAGCGCGTTTAGCGCGACAGTGAGTGCCACGACGATGTACTGGAAACGAGTCATCTCCGCTTGGTTAAGAAGTTCACGAGGATCAGTATGCATGCGGCTCTCTTCAATACTGCTTTTTATTATTTTGCGGTAGCTGCGGTTTAACCCGGCGGATTTATTCCTGCAGACACTTCGAGACTATCTCGCTGACGTCTCTTGACAGATTCTCTTCCGCCATGACCCTGCGCAGTTCGGCCTTCATCAACTCCTGGCGTTTCAGGTCGTATTTGCGCCAGCGTGTCAGCGGTATGAGCTGACGGGACGCAATTTGCGGATTGCTGCGGTTCAGCAGGATCACATAATCCGCAAGAAAACGGTAGCCCTCCCCGTTTCCGGCATGGAACCCAAGGGCATTGCTGTTGCAGAAGGCCCCAATCACCGAGCGGATCTTGTTGGGATTGCGGATATCGAAAGCTTCATGCGCAATCAGGGCTTTTACTTTGTCCAGATTGCCTGGCACTGGCGCTGCACTCTGCAGTGACAGCCATTGCTCGACCACCAGCGCCTCGTGTTTCCATTTGGCATAGAAGCTCTCAAGCAGAGAGTTCGTCAGTGCAGCCGTGAGTGGCGAAGGATTATTCACAAACGCGCGCAGCCCGGCCATGGCATCGGTCATGTTGGTTGCCGTAACATACTGTGCTTTCGCCGCCTCGATCCAGCGCGGCTCGTCCAGGGTCATCAGGTAATTGAGCACGGTGTTCTTCAACGAACGCGCTGCGATGGCCTCTGCTTCATATTGATAAGGAGCAGCACTCAGATTGGCGCTATAGACGCGCCCGAACAGTACGCGCAGTTCTTGCGCAAGATGCCGGCGTACCTGCTCCCTGACTTGATGAATGCCCTCCACGTCTATGACCACAGCCAGTTCCGAAATATAAGCTTCAGAAGGAAGCAGAAGCAGATTGGCGACCATGGCCTTGTCGATGACACCAACTTGTAGACTCGCTTCCAGAACCGATCGATACGCTGTGACCAGGCGCGGATCAACCATAAACGTACTTCCTGCTTGTTTTGCTTGCAGTCCTTCATGAAGCACGTGTAACGCCAGTTGCTGTGCAGATTCCCAGCGCACGAAACCATCGCTATCGTGACTCATTAAAAACATCAATTCGTCACGGGTGTAATCAAAACGCAATTTTACCGGTGCCGAAAAACTGCGGAGCAATGCTGGTACGGGTTCTTCGGGTATGTTGACGAAGGTAAACTGCTGCTCGGCAGCAGTCACGCGCAGCACCTTGCTGGTTTCCGGCTTGTCGGAATCGCCTGCTTGTAACGGCAATAGTTGCAGCGGCATTTCTTTCCCCGTGCTGTCGAGCAAGCCGACCGTCAACGGAATGAAGAAGGGTTCTTTCACGGGTTGACGTGGGGTTGGCGGGCAGTTCTGTTTTACGGTCAGCGTATATTGACGCTCCTTCGGTGCGTAATGCCGCGTGATATCAAGTTGGGGGGTGCCGGCCTGCGTGTACCAGCGGCGGAACTGGGTGAGATCAAGACCGCTGACCTCCTCCATTGTTCTGACGAAATCCTCAGTGGTCACTGCCATGCCGTCAAAACGACTGAAATACAGATCGGTAGCCTTGCGGAACACGTCCTTGCCAAGCAGGTTGGCGATCATGCGGACAACTTCCGCACCCTTTTCATAGATCGTCACTGTATAGAAGTTGGAGATTTCCATGTAGGACTCGGGGCGCACCGAATGCGCCATTGGTCCGGAGTCTTCGGCGAACTGCACCGTGCGCAGCAGACCTACATCCTCAATGCGGTTGACAGCACGCGAGCCCATGTCAGCCGAGAATTCCTGATCCCGAAACACAGTGAAGCCCTCCTTCAGGCTCAGCTGGAACCAGTCGCGGCAAGTCACGCGATTGCCGGACCAATTATGGAAGTATTCATGCGCCACAATCGATTCAATACGCTGGAAGGCCATGTCGGTGGAGGTTTCGGGTTTGGCCAGCACGCAGGACGAGTTGAAGATGTTGAGACCCTTGTTCTCCATTGCACCCATATTGAAATCATCCACGGCAACGATCATGAAAATGTCGAGGTCGTATTCGCGGCCATACACTTTTTCGTCCCAGCGCATCGCTTGCTTCAGCGAGATCATGGCGAACGCACATTTGTCGAGGTCTTTGGCTTCCACGTAAATGCGCAGATCGATCTTGCGACCACTGCAGGTAGTAAAGGTATCAGTCACAGGTTTGAGGTCGCCGGCGACCAGGGCAAATAGATAGCTGGGTTTCTTGAAGGGGTCTTGCCAGGTGGCGAAGTGACGGCCAGCGCCAAGATCCCCGGTGGCGATCAGATTGCCGTTGGACAGTAGCACGGGATATAAGGTCTTGTCGGCTTCAATGCGTGTGGTAAAACTGGACAGCACATCGGGACGGTCAAGATAGTAAGTAATCTTGCGGAAACCTTCCGCCTCGCACTGGGTGCAGAACATGACGCGTGATTTATACAGGCCTTCGAGGGAGGTGTTTTCCTGGGGCTTTATCAAGGTATGGCACTCCAGCATGAACTGCGCGGGAACTACTGCAAGCGTCAGCTGCTCGTCGCCCACCTCATAGGCAGGCGGCGCAAGCACCTTGCCATCCAGCTTCAGCTCCCGCAGTTGCAGGTTCCTGCCTTCCAGCACCAGCGGCGTGCGGCCCGGGGGAGCCGCCGGATTGCGGCGCATGCGCAAGCGCGAGATAACCAGCGTGTAATCTTCGTGCAGTTCAAACACGAGTTGGGTTTCGTCGATTAAATAGTCGGGGAGGTTGTAGTCGCGCAGAAATACGGTCTTGCCCTGGGATTCTTTCATGACTTTTCTCTTGTTGGTCAGTCCTGCGTCGTCAGTTCGAGTTCGTAGCCTGTGTATTTGCGAATATTGATGACGCCAGTGTCGAGGATCAGGTACTGCCCCTTGATGCCGAGCAGTGTGCCTGCGATTTCCTGATCCTTGTCCAGATCCAGCGAGGTAATTTTGGCAGGATACTGCCGTACCGGATAGCAGATCGCTACAGGATCGACTCCGGTCAGCACACTGAGCGCATGAATGCCGAAGCGCTGCTGCAGTTCCAGCAGTTGCTGATCGCATGTGGCCAATAGCCGATCACGTTCAGCGGCAAGATCAACATAGTCCTGAACACCGCTGAGCATACTGCGCCAGTTGGTCCGATCGGCAACATGCTCGCGAAACATCTCTTCACAAAACCCGGCCTGCTGGCGGGTGCGCACGCGCAGCACGGCGAGCCCTTGTGTGGCGCCTTGGTCAATCCAGCGCGTCGGCAACTGCGAGGCCCGCGTTATGCCGACTTTGAGCCCGGAGGAGTTGGCGAAATACACGACATGGTCCTGCATGCAGAAGTGATCAGCCCACACCGGCTCGCGGCAGGTGCCGGCATCGTAGTGGCAACGCTCCGGCGCAATGATGCAACTGTCGCACTGCGCCAGTTTCTGGAAGCAGGAATAGCAGTAACCCTGGTTGAAGCTCTTATTGGTGTTGCGACCGCAATGAATACACGTGATCTTGCCGGTATAGCGCAGCACAAGTGGTTTGTCGAAAAGCGGAGCCAGCGGAACCTGGGTTTTACCGAGCGGCAGGGAATAACTGACCGGGCTTTCATGTCGCGCAACGAGCTTGTGAACCTGACCGCTGATTTTCATGTCACTTGGTGTCGCAATGGTTATGCTTCAGGCGCGTGCGGTCGATGTAAGCAACGCGTCCGGTTTCGGGCAGATGCTTGATATCCCAAGCAATCACCGCCTGCAAACACAGCTCTACTTGTTCTTTGGTCAAGCGTTCACCGCTGGGCCATTTGCCCAGCTCAATCGCATTCTTCAGGTTATGGTGTATCTCCGGCGTCATCCCGGCAAGCAGGGCTTCGAAGGAGTCAGGCTTGTTCTGGAGTAGATCAGTCACGGGGCACCTCGGGTTTCACGGCCCTTAGCACCCGACTGAGTGTGGCCGTCGTTGCACCATAAATAACGCCGGCCATGAAGCCGCCAAGATGCGCTTCATTGGCGATCATCCGTAAATCCAGCAGCGTCATGATGCCAAGGCTGATTACCATGAACCAGATCAGCGACCCGGGCAGCGCCAAGCCTTTGCGCGGATCAAACAACTGCCACATCCAGATGTAGGCGAAGAGGCCATAAACAACTCCCGACATGCCGCCAAAATTGATGCCACCACCGTACAGGTACTGGACCGTGTTGGATAACAGGCCGAGAACAACCACGGCTCCGGCCACCGCCAGGCTTGATTGCACCCGCTCGATGCGCACACCCAATTCCCACAACCACATCATGTTGAACGCAAGATGCACGAGACCACCATGCAGCAGAATGGGTGTCAGCATGCGCACGAGCTCACTCGCACCAAAATTGGCGAGCACCTGCGACAGTACTATGGTGCGCGTGCCGTAACTGAAATCCGGATAGAGTAAGTCGAAGGTCAATGCCGTGGGCGTTGCGAGCGGTGCAATTACCGCGAGCACACAGCAAACTGCAATCAGCACAAGAGTCAATGGCGCGCGCGAAAAGCTGCGCACCAACCCATTGGCAAATTCACCAGCATTGAAAAAATCACCAACCCGGCTGGTGTCTTGCGATGCAGGCGTCACTGCACCGCTTTGCCACTGTTGATAGAGTACGAGGGCTTCCTGAATCTGCGGAGGGGAATTCATCAGCAATACCTGCCGGCCATCTATTTCCTGAAAACGATGCGACAGTTTCCGTTGCCACAGCAGGCGGCTGAACTGGCTCAGGTCCTTATCCAGACTGACTTCAAGAACCCGGTACATGGCGTGGCACTCAACTTTTGCCGGGACGATGGGACCAAAGCAGCTTGCTGCGACAGGTGGCGTAGTAGTCGTAATCCACCGGGTGCAACAGTTTCAGTTCCTTCTGCTTGCGCTGAATAGTGATTGTGTCGCCCACGCTCGTGGTGTGCACGACTGATCCATCGCAGCTGATCTGCGGCGCGGTGTTTTCCCGGGCGCCGATGACCAGCTTGATGATGCTGCCGCTGTCGACGACGATGGGTCTGCTGCTAAGACTGTGCGGATACATCGGTACCAATACCAGCGCATCCAGTTTCGGATGCATGATCGGGCCACCGGCCGACATGGAATAGGCCGTGGAGCCCGTGGGAGTTGCAACGATGAGACCGTCGGATGCTTGGTTATAGACAAACTGACCGTCGATATAGAGCTCGAATTCAATCATCTGTGCCGCACGGCCAGGATGCAGCACGACATCGTTCATCGCGGCACCCAACACCGCTTCCCCTTGGGCCCCGGTCTGGGTGACTTCGAGCAAAAACCGGGACTCCAGTTTGTATTCCCCAGCGAGTATCGGTCCCAGACTTTGTTCGATTTCTTCGGGCAGGATGTCTGTGAGAAAACCCAGCCGACCGCGGTTGATCCCGACCACTGGCAGGTCGCGGTCAGCCAGAAACGGCGCTGCTTTGAGCATGCTGCCATCGCCACCAACCACGATCACAAGCTGACACAAACCGCCCATGTCCTGGCGCGGACAGACTTCAAAGGGATGCGTTCCGAGCAATGCAGATACCGCCTCGTCAAGCACGATGCGAGTGGCCGGCTGGCGCTGCAGAAAGGAGGTCAAGGCCACGAGAGTATCAACCAGCTCGCGGTTGTCGCGCCGGCTGATAATGCCAATGGTGGAGAATTTCTGCATGGATTCCGCCTTCCGGAAAAGGCGCGAAGTATACCACGCAGCACTGCGCGCCAAAGGCGCGCGGAATGCGCTGGATTTATGGATATTTGTGGAAGCGCGCGTAGCGCCCGAGGAGTGAAGCGCCCGCGCCGCTCGAAGTAACTACACCCCAACCGCGCCAATGACTGGCAAATAGCGCAGGGGCATAATCATGGAAAAGTGGCGACCCGGACCGGACTTGAACCGGTGACCTCCGCCGTGACAGGGCGGCATTCTAACCAACTGAACTACCGGGCCGAACTCGTGCCTGAGTGCTTTTAGGCCCTAGGGGTCCTGCATTCAGGTCTAAATACAAAGCCATTTCATACAAAGCGCCTGCGGCGCTCGCAGCGCTCAGCCCCTATCTGCGCCAATTGCTCGCAAGTAAAGACCAAGCATTTTCATGAATGGTGGGTGAAGAGGGGCTCGAACCCCCGACATTCGCCTTGTAAGGGCGACGCTCTACCAGCTGAGCTAT
>CAMDML010000087.1 GCA_945902215.1 Klebsiella pneumoniae
CTCACCACCCTACAAGGCCCCCCCGAAAGCGCCGGTTTTGTATCTGAAGCCGCGCAATACACTCGCTGCTTCCGGTAGTGAGCTGAGAATGCCGGCGTACTCCGAAGCGGTGAAGATAAATGCAACACTCGGGATAGTGATCAAACAAACGGCGTGCAGGGTAAACCCTGCAGAAGCAATGAATTATGTGGCTGGCTACATCATCGTCAATGATGCCTGCCTGCCGCTTGACAGCTATTACCGCCCCTCGGTACGCCATATAGCCCGCGATGGGTTTTGTCCCATGGGCCCCTGTGTTGTTCCAGCCTCTGCAATACCTAATCCGGATGCACTGGCTGTGCTTGTCTATGTTGCTGGCCAGCTCGTTTACAAGGCGTCCACTGCAGGTATGGTACGTCCAGTTGCCACGCTGCTAAGTGACGTTACTGACTTTATGACTCTAAAAGCCGGCGATATCCTTATGCTTGGCGCAACAGAAGCTGCACCGCTTGCTCGCGCCGGCCAGCAGGTAGCGATAGAGATTGAAGGGCTTGGTCGACTTGAAAACACAGTAGTTGTCGAGGATGGCCCTCTATGAAGAGCGGACGAGTAGCTTACTCAGGCGCTATCCATACGGCCTTTCAACATCCGCAAGGCCTGCAACTGGCAGATGGCCGTGTGCTGGCGGAGGAAGATGTCATTTGGCTGCCACCATTTGATTGCGGCACTGTAATTGCGCTCGGCCTCAACTATGCGGACCATTTGAAAGAGTTGTCGAAGGAACTCACGATTACTGCCAAAGATGAGCCGCTGGTATTCCTGAAAGGACCTGGAACGCTGGTTGGCCATCGCAGCCAGACGCGTCGACCTGCTGATGTGACTTTCATGCATTACGAATGTGAATTGGCGGTCGTGATCGGCAAAAAGGCGCGCCATGTAAAGGCAAGTCAGGCGCTGAGCCACGTAGCCGGATATACCATCTGCAATGATTATGCTTTTCGTGACTATCTGGAAAACTGGTTTCGTCCCAATATGCGGGTGAAGAATCGTGATGGTGCAACAGTGCTGGGGCCTTGGCTCGTTGATGCGGAAGATGTGCCGGATCCACACTCGCTCACTCTTAGCACCTTCGTGAATGGCAAGCGCACCCAGCACGGCAATACCCGCGATCTCGTCAATGACATTCCTGCTCTGATCGAATATTTGAGTGAGTTCATGACCTTGCTGCCTGGTGATGTCATTCTTACCGGCACTCCAGAAGGAGTAACTGATGTAAAAGCAGGTGATGAAGTAATTTGTGAAATTGAAGGCATTGGTCGACTGCTCAATACGATCGTTGCCGATGACGTTTTCGGTCGGTAATGCCTGCCAAAACCTGCGTAAGGAGTTGAACCATGAAGATCCAGCATTTGATCAATGGCAAATCGGTGGATACCGGGCGCTATTTTCAAACGGTAAATCCTGCCAACCAGGAAGTTCTGGCCGAAATTGCAGTCGGAGGCGAGCTCGAGGTAAATGCAGCCGTTGCGGCTGCAAAGAGCGCATTTCCTGCCTGGGCGGGTCGGCCAGCTACTGAACGCGCAACACTCATGCGCAAACTCGCTGAATTGATTACCCGTCATGTGCCGGAAATTGCGAGTACTGAAACCCAGGATACCGGCCAGGTCATTGCTCAAACTGGCAAGCAACTGGTCCCGCGATCGGCTGACAACTTTACCTATTTTGCCGAAATGTGCACCCGGGTTGATGGTCACACTTACCCGACTCCGACCCACCTGAACTACACGCTCTTCCATCCGGTGGGTGTCTGCGCACTGATTTCTCCGTGGAACGTTCCTTTCATGACAGCTACCTGGAAGATCGCACCAGCACTTGCATTTGGCAACACAGCCGTCCTGAAGATGAGCGAGCTGTCGCCTTTGACTGCAGCCAGACTGGGCGAACTTGCCATTGAAGCCGGTATTCCACCTGGCGTCTTGAATATAGTCCACGGATATGGCGTCGATGCTGGTGAGCCACTCGTCCGGCATCCGGATGTGCGCGCGATCTCCTTCACCGGGTCTACTGTCACCGGGAACCGCATTGTGCAGGCCGCGGGCCTGAAAAAATACAGCATGGAACTCGGCGGCAAGAGTCCGTTCGTGATCTTTGATGATGCAGATCTTGAGCGGGCGCTTGATGCTGCAATCTTCATGATTTTTTCCATCAATGGCGAACGTTGCACGGCAGGCTCCCGCATTCTGGTACAACAATCCATCTACGCCGATTTTGTCACTCGCTTCACAGAGCGGGCAAAGCGTTTGAGTGTTGGTGACCCGCTTGACGAAAAGACCATTATCGGCCCGATGATCAGTCAGGCGCACCTGGCCAAAGTGCGCAGCTACATTGAGCTCGGGCCGAAAGAAGGCGCCACCATGATGTGTGGTGGAATCGACAGACCAAGCTACGCCGCGGAATTGCCGGCTGCAGTGAAAAACGGGAATTATGTATGGCCGACTGTATTTGCCGATGTGGATAACCGTATGCGGATTGCCCAGGATGAAATTTTTGGCCCTGTGGCATGCCTCATTCCTTTCAAAGACGAAGCAGACGCAATCAGCAAGGCCAACGACATCCAGTACGGACTGTCAGCATATATTTGGACCGAGAACCTTGGCAGGGCTCATCGTGTAGCGGCTGCCATCGAGTCAGGCATGTGCTTTGTCAACAGCCAGAATGTACGTGATCTGCGCCAGCCTTTTGGCGGAACCAAAGCTTCAGGTACCGGACGGGAGGGTGGCATCTGGAGTTACGAAGTATTTCTTGAGCCCAAAAACGTATGCGTTTCCATGGGCTCACACCATATCCCCCACTGGGGTGTCTGAAACAGCAAGAGGATGTATGAATGGGCAAACTCGCACTAGTGGGCAAAATTACCCACGTTCCTTCAATGTACTTGAGCGAGAAAGAAGGGGAGCGCAAAGGTACGCGTCAGGCGGCCATTGATGGCCACAAGCTCATCAGCCAACGTTGCCGTGAACTAGGTGTTGATACCATTGTGGTGTTCGACTCACATTGGCTGGTCAATTCAAATTATCATATCAACTGTGCGCCGCATTTCCAGGGTGTCTACACCAGCAATGAATTGCCACACTTCATCAGCAACATGCACTATGAAATTCCCGGAAACCCGGTTTTAGGAAAAATTCTGGGCGCAGCTTGCAATGAACATGGTGTGGAAACTCTGGTGCATGATGCTACGACGCTGGCGCCTGAATATGGCACCTTGGTACCCATGCGTTACATGAATCAGGATATGCACTTCAAGGCCATTTCGGTATCAGCCCTGTGCACATCCCACTATCTTAACGACAGTGCCCGGCTAGGATGGGCGATGCGTCGTGCCGTGGAAATGCACTACGATGGCAATGTGGCATTTCTCGCCAGTGGCTCACTCAGCCACCGGTTTGCCCAAAATGGTCTTGCCCCGGAATTCAGCTACAAGATATGGAGCCCGTTCCTTGAAACGCTGGACAACGAAGTAGTCGAAATGTGGAAAAGGGGTGATTGGGCCACTTTTTGCGCAATGCTGCCTGAATACGCTGCCAAAGGTCATGGCGAAGGTTTCATGCATGACACTGCGATGATGCTGGGAGCTTTGGGCTGGTCAGATTACGATGGCAAGGCAGAGATCATTACTCCCTATTTCGGTTCATCCGGCACAGGACAGATCAACGCCTTGTTTCCATTGACTCCACAAAGTGGCAAGGCCATTCCCAAGCCAGAAGCCTCTGCGGCCTTGGGTTACAAATCCTTTCCACGCTTGTAGGCATCGGTAAAGTACCTGACGAGACACAAAGAAATGCCACACTTGGTAATACTTTATACTCCCAACCTTGAGACAGCAGCTGACATTGGGGCCCTCTGTCGTCGACTGGCTGATACCATGCTGACTGTGAAAGACGAGGCCGGCAAACAGGTTTTTCCTACTGGTGGAGTGAGGGTGCTCGCTTATCCTGCGCACCACTATGCTCTTGCAGATGGTGGTAGTGCCGGACGTGCGGCCGGCGGCTCCAGCGATTATGGCTTCATTTATCTGAACCTGCGTATGGGGCGCGGCCGCAGTGAAGCCGTTAAGCTCCAGGCCGGCACCGCACTGAAGACCTCAGCCATGGACCTGTTGCAACCACTGCTGGACAGCCGCTTTGTCGGTGTAACACTACAAATCGATGAAGGGCAGGAAGTGTTTGATTCCAAGAACAGTTCTATACACCCCTTGTTCAAGGACGCCTGAAATGCTCACACCTGACATCATCAAGACCCTTGCCAAGCAACTCTACAATGCTCGCAAGACGCGAACCCAACTGCGGCATTTCTCGAGAGAGTATCCCGAGATGACCATCGAGGATGGTTATGCCATCCAGCGTGCGTGGGTCGAACTCGAATTGGCTGACGGTCGCGTCATCAAGGGTCGCAAAATCGGCCTGACTTCACGCGCCATGCAGCTGTCCAGCCAGATCACTGAGCCTGATTACGCACCGCTGATGGATGACATGTTTTTTGAAACCGGTGCCGATATCGCCATTGACCGGTTTATAGCCCCGCGGGTGGAAGTTGAACTGGCATTCATTCTGGGTAGCCCCCTGAAAGGCCCAGGCGTCACAATCTTTGATGTTCTCAGCGCCACTGATTATGTAACGCCTGCCCTGGAAATCATCGACGCCCGTATTGAACAGTTCGACCGTGACACAAAAGCAATGCGCAAGGTTTTCGACACCATCTCCGATTTTGCCGCCAACGCCGGCATTGTTCTCGGGGGTCGCCCCGTGCGCCCGCTGGATGTCGATCTGCGCTGGTGCGGGGCATTACTGCATAAAAATGGAGTGATTGAAGAGACCGGGCTTGCTGCGGGCGTGCTCAACCACCCGGCAACCGGGGTGGCATGGCTGGCCAACAAGATCGCTCCCTTTAATGAGCAACTCAATGCTGGCGACATAGTGTTGGCCGGCTCGTTCACAAGGCCTACCGGCGCTGTGCGTGGAGATAATATTCACGCTGATTACGGCCCCTTGGGCAGTGTTTCATTCCGCTTCGTCTGAGCAGCCAATGAACAATCTGGATATGCCGCGTAATACATTCAAGCAGGCCCTGCGCGAAGGCCGCGCACAGATCGGCCTGTGGGTCGGTCTGGCTGATTCCTATGTTGCCGAACTGTTGGCAACGACCGGCTTCGATTGGCTCTTGATCGACGCTGAACACGGCCCCAACGACCTGCGTCAAGTCTTGCTGCAACTGCAAGCAATTGCTCCCTACCTTTCTCATCCCGTCGTCAGGCCGGTCGAGGGTAATGCTGCCCTGATAAAGCAATATCTCGACATCGGCGCCCAAACTCTGTTGATTCCGATGATTGAAACAGCAGAGCAGGCTGCGCATATGGTGGCAGCTACACGCTATCCACCGCGCGGCATTCGCGGAGTAGGCAGCGCGTTGGCGCGGGCCTCGCGCTGGAATCAGGTAAATGACTATCTGCAGAGAGCAGATGAGGAAATCTGCCTGCTGGTGCAGGTTGAATCAGTAAAAGCGCTCGAAAACCTGGAAGCTATCGCAGCGGTAGAGGGAGTCGACGGCGTTTTTTTTGGTCCTGCCGACCTGTGCGCCTCCATGGGAAACCTTGGCAACCCTGGAGCACCGACGGTGCAAAAAGCACTGATGGACGGCATTGCTACGGTACGACGGGCCGGCAAGGCAGCCGGGATTTTGAGTGCTGACCCGGTGATGGCCCGCAAATTTCTGGCACTAGGCGCAATCTTTGTAGCCGTTGGGGTTGATACAACCTTGCTTGCTCGTGCAGCCCGTGACCTTGCGCTCAGTTTCAAGCAGCAATCGGATTCGCCGCCGCCCCCTGTCAAATTCAGTGTCTACTGAAACCGGTGCCTGAATGAAATTACGTGATCCATTGCTGTTGCGCCAGCAGGCCTACCTGGACGGCTGCTGGACCGATGCTGACAGTGGCAAAACACTCACCGTCACCAATCCCTCAACCGGGGAAGTACTGGCCACGATCCCCAACATGGGCATGGCGGAAACAGGTCGTGCCATTGAGGCGGCCGGCAAGGCACTGGTCAACTGGAAGAGTCTTACAGCGGAAGAGCGCAGCCGCATACTGCGCCGCTGGTATGAGCTGATGCTTCAGCATCAGGACGATCTGGCTATTCTGTTGACCAGCGAGCAAGGTAAGCCGCTCCCGGAAGCAAAAGGCGAAATTACATACGCTGCCAGCTACATTGAATGGTTTGCGGAAGAGGCCAAGCGTATCTACGGAAACACAATTCCTTCTCCGTGGACTGACAAACGCATATTCGTGACAAAGGAACCGGTAGGCGTCTGTGCTGCAATAACACCATGGAATTTTCCTGCTGCGATGATAACTCGCAAAGTAGCGCCTGCTCTGGCAGCCGGCTGCACGATCATAGTCAAGCCCGCCACCCAAACGCCGTTGTCAGCGCTTGCCATGGTCGAACTGGCGTCAAGGGCTGGCGTTCCTGCAGGAGTTTTCAGTGTATTGACCGGAGATTCACGCGCAATCGGCGGTGAACTGACCAGACATCCAGATGTTCGCAAGCTCACTTTCACTGGCAGCACTGAAGTAGGGAGGATTCTTGCAGCCCAATGTGCGCCTACCCTGAAAAAAATGTCCCTGGAACTGGGAGGCAATGCGCCTTTTATTGTTTTTGATGATGCCGACCTTGATGAGGCGGTCAAAGGTGCGATCATCTCCAAATACCGTAATACCGGCCAGACCTGCGTGTGTGCCAACAGACTGCTGGTGCAGGACACGGTATATGACGCATTTACTGACAAACTTGCAGCAGCAGTGCGGGCATTAAAGGTCGGCGATGGTCTTGATCCTGAAGCGGAGCAAGGCCCTCTAATAGATGAAGCTTCCCTGATGAAAGTTGAAGAGTTGGTTGCAGATGCGGTACAGCGTGGAGCACGCGTCATTACCGGTGGCCGCCGCCACTCCCGGGGTGGTACTTTCTATGAGCCGACACTGCTGACAGAGGTAACCACTTCGATGCGAATTGCTCGTGAGGAAGTCTTCGGCCCCGTTGCACCTATGTTCAGGTTCAAAACTGAAGCAGAGGCTGTGTGCATGGCGAACGCTACCGAGTACGGACTTGCAGCCTATTTCTACAGTGCCAATGTGCGCCGGGTTTGGCGTGTAGCCGCAGCACTTGAATACGGCATGGTTGGCATCAATAGCGGCGTTATCAGTACTGCGGTGGCTCCATTCGGCGGTGTCAAACAATCCGGAATGGGGCGCGAGGGTTCGCTTTACGGGATCGAGGAATATGTAACGACCAAATACCTTTGCCTTGGCGGACTCTGATAACCAGTAAAGAACCACCTGCGAGTACCGAGGAGAATTGAAAATGTTGTTCCATTACCGAAATTGCATTTCCCATAATCAACAATATTAGTCCTGAGGAACGTATGGTACATAAACTTGTGCGTCTTACTGGCGTAGCTGCACTTTTTGCGCTCTGCTCCAATGCAACATACTCCCATCATTCCCATTCCACACTGGATCCTGATGACGTGCGGGTACTGACCGGCGTTGTTACAAAATACAGTTGGAGCATGCCGCATGTTTATCTCAAAGTGCTGGCACCAAACCTCGA
>CAMDML010000088.1 GCA_945902215.1 Klebsiella pneumoniae
TTCACGCGCGAGCAGTTTCAGGATGTGGGGACTTTCATTCTGGATGACATGAAGATCAACGAAGTGCCAACGGAATAAATCGCGCAAATATCCGATTTACTTCTAAAATGCGGGCATGCCTGCCTCCGCCGACACGCCCGTTGAGCAACTGCCCGTCACCCATCTGAAGGGTGTCGGGCCTAATCTGGCCGCGCGGTTGCACACGCTCGGCGTCCACACCGTTCTCGATCTTCTGTTTCATCTGCCACTGCGTTATCAGGACCGTACCAAGATCACGGCGATCGGCGGTTTGCGCCAAGGCGCCGATGTTGTCATCGAAGGGACGATCGCCGGCAGTGCCGTGATGTTCGGCAAGCGCCGCAGCCTGATGGTGAAGGTGCAAGACGGCACCGGTGTTACGTCCCTCCGCTTTTTCCATTTCAGTGCCGCGCAAAAAACCGCGCTTGCCAACGGTGTGCGCATTCGCTGTTACGGCGAAGTGCGCTACGGCAAGAGCGGCGTCGAGATGTATCACCCCGAGTATCAGCTGATTCTCGCCACGGCGCCGCTGCCGCTGCAGGACCGGCTCACGCCCGTGTATCCCGCCACAGAAGGCTTGCAGCAAACCCGGCTGCGCAATCTGGTCACCCAAGTGTTTGCCTTGCTCGAACAGTCGCAGGCGCTGCCCGATCTGCTGCCCGTTGCGCTAGCCAAACAATACGCGTTTCTGCCGCTGCTTGAGGCGCTTCGCTTTATTCATCAGCCGCCGGCAAACGTTTCACTCGAACAACTTGCGCGCGGCGATCACCCTGCGCAAGTGCGGCTTGCCTTTGAAGAGTTGCTCGCGAATTACTTGAGCCTGCGTCGCTTGCGCGATCAGGCGCAGGCCCAAGCGGCACCGGCAATGAGCGGCAAGGGTCATTTGCGGCCACGGCTGCTGGCGTCATTGCCGTTTAGTTTGACGGGAGCACAACAACGTGTGGGCCGTGAGATCGCGCGCGATCTCAACAAGACACAGCCCATGCTGCGTCTTGTGCAGGGCGACGTGGGTTCCGGCAAAACCCTGGTAGCGGTGCTCGCGGCGTTGCAAGCGGTGGAGAGCGGGTTTCAGGCCGTCATCATGGCGCCGACTGAAATTCTGGCAGAGCAACACTACCTCAATCTCGATCAATGGCTGGCACCGCTGCATGTGGAGCTGTGTTTTCTCAGCGGCAAGATCAAGGGCAAAAAGCGCGAGGAAGTGCTGCAATTGATGGGGGGCGGGCAGGCGCAAGTCATTGTCGGCACGCACGCGCTGTTTCAGGAAGGCGTACGCTTTCACAAGCTTGGCCTGATTGTGATCGACGAGCAGCATCGCTTCGGCGTGCATCAGCGGCTGAGTCTGCGCGAGAAAGGTTACAGTCACGGCACCTGGCCACATCAATTGATCATGACAGCCACACCGATCCCGCGCACATTGACGATGAGTGCTTATGCCGACCTCGACTGTTCGATCATCGACGAGCTGCCACCCGGCCGCACACCGGTTAACACGGTACTGCTGCCAGATCAGCGCCGTCCCGATGTTGTCGCCCGTATCAAGACCGCTTGTGCCAAGGGTCGCCAGGCGTATTGGGTGTGCACGCTGATCGAGGAGTCCGAAGAATTGCAATGCCAGGCGGCGGAAGTGACCTACGAGGACTTGCGCACCGCACTGCCACAACTGCACATCGGCCTGATCCATGGCCGCATGAAGCCGAAAGAAAAGGCCGCCGTGATGGCCGCGTTCAAGGCTGGCACAATACACTTGCTGGTGGCAACGACCGTGATTGAAGTGGGTGTTGACGTGCCCAATGCCAGCCTGATGATTATCGAAAACCCTGAACGCCTGGGCCTGGCGCAATTGCACCAGTTGCGTGGGCGCGTCGGCCGGGGCTCACAGGAAAGCCATTGCGTGTTGCTGTATCACAACCCGCTGTCCGAAGCCGGCAAGCTGCGCCTCGGCATCATGCGCGAAAGCAACGATGGCTTTTACATTGCGGAGAAGGATCTCGAAATTCGCGGTCCTGGTGAAATTCTCGGCACGCGCCAGACGGGCCTCATGGCGTTTCGCATCGCAGACCTGATGCGCGATGCCCATCTGCAACCGAAGGTGAAGCTGTGGGCCGAGAAGATCAGAGCGCAGGAAGCACAACTGGTTGAGCCCCTGATCAAGCGCTGGCTGGCGAATGCTGAACAGTATGGGAATGTGTAGCTTGGACAACTCCTAGCCGAATAAGGCCAGACGCTCCACATTGATTGGATAGAGTCTGTCGAGTTGCGCCGACACCCCAAGGAAATCACGCAGCGCACGATGAATGTGCTTAGGGGTGACTATCAGGCCGCTGGATAGCGGTTGCAGCGATCCGGCGCTGAGCTTGCGTACTTCGAATTTTTCGTTGGTCTCGCCGATTACGCGATTGCCGGTGATGCCGGCGCCCATCGCCATGATGCTGGTGACATTCCAGTGATCCTTGCCAGCGCCAGTATTGTAGTACGGCGTACGGCCGAAGTCGGAACCGATCACCACTGTCACTTTGTCCTGCATGCCCTGCCGGACGATTTCATTCCACAGATGATCAATGCCATCGAGCAGGTTCGTCAGCGCTGTGGTTTGGCTCTGGTCGTGATTGCCGTGCGTATCAAAACCGCCGAGAGTCAAGTTCGCGCTTACCGCCGTTCCGCTCGCAAATGCGGCTATCGCCACTTCGGCCTGGCCTTTTAGGCCGCTCGACAGCGTTGTCGGTAATTTCGCGAGCAAGCCGTTCAACGACACATCGCCGGCGCGTGCCGTTTCCAGTTGTTGTAATTGCGCCACACGGCGCGGCAGGGTTTCAGCCTGCTGCAAGCGGTCGAGGCGCATCTGGCGCGCGCGCTGCACCAGATCGTAGGCGTTGCTGCTGAGATAGCCCTGATTGCGGTTGGTGGCGCTGTCCGCATACTGGCTGTTTGGATACGCGAGCGCGGAGAAGGTGCTGGCAGATGACGTGCGCACTGCGGCGACCAGCTCGGCGGTGTAGTCATAACCCCCGTTGGAGATAAACGCCATCGGATGGCTCGCGTACGGCGACGCCGCGAGCGCAGCTACGGACGGGAACCCTGTTTCGAGACTTCCGCTCCAGACGAAACGGCGGCCGCTGTCGTGGCCGTTGGTCTGGGTGTCGATGCCGTTGATTACCAGCAGGCGCTGGTGATGCTTCGCGAAAAACGTGTCAAGGTGTCCTGCCGACGTTACCGCAGGCGGTACCACCGATGGCGGATACGCGGCGTAGCGGATATTGCCCGCCGCCTTGATTGCGCTCGCGGCATAATTGTTGACCGGCCCGCGGCCATCGCTGCGTACGGCGTTGCCTTTGGGATCCATCAGGCTGGTTGGATCCCAGCCGCCATCAGCGTTAAGCGACACCAGAAAACGGCTTGGCGTAGCGCCAAACGCAGCCGGCACCAGCGTCATTGGCAACACCTGCGTGGCACCGAGCACCCCGAGAGTCCGCAAAAACGCGCGTCGTTTCATCAGAGCACCCTATTCATACAGGAAACCGAAATCGGAGAGGAGATACGCAACCACCGCCATCCAGGCGCGGATCGTGTAGTTCGGATCCGTTTTGAGACCGCCGCCGCTCAATGTTTCGCCGGTCAGCAGATTCTTCGTGCGCACACACCGACTGGGCAGCGCGGCGCTCTCGCCAGCGAGGATCTTGCTCTTGCCGTCTTGCAGCACTGCGCTGAACAACGCATAGGTTTCGGTGATTTCAGGGCTGTTGAGCGCCAGTTCTTCACCAAGCAGATAGCGATGCAGATACTGGATGTTGGCACGCACCGCGCTCTGATCCTGGGCCCCGCTCAACATCGTTGTGGTTTCGACAAGCGGGAACAGCCGCCGCTGCGCCTTCAAGGCCAAGAAGTCTTCGGGAACCGCATAGCAGGACATCTCGTTGGCCATGCGCTCCTGGACTTTCGCCATCAGACCATTGGGAGCGATGAGACGTTGAGTGACGGAGAGCGAATTGATGCCGCCATACAGCTGTTGATAGTACGTGCCCGCATTCAACAGCCGCGCGGTGCTGCTGGATTTGATGGCGGTACTGTACTGGTCGAGCGGTCCGCGCCACTCGAAGCCGAATAGTGCGCTGATCTTGCGATGCAGCAACTCCGGTGTCAGCAACTGCGTGGCACCGGTTTCGGCGTGGATCTGCGCAAAGGCTGTATCGTGCAGGCCGGCCGCGCGCCAGTACGGGCTCAGCACGATTTCGCGCGCAAGCGCTTTCAGCGTGCGGCCGTCCGCGATATACGCTTTCTTGATGCCTTCCAGCAATCCGGACTCGGCCTGATACGCTTCGTTCTCGGCCGTCGTCGCACCCGCCCCCGGCGGCCTCAGCGGCTCGCGGCTGGTCAGGCCTTTGTACATCAAGCGTACCATCGCATCGTCGAAACGCGGGTCAGCCGCAATCCGGATGCTGAGCCACTGCAACTGTTTGCCCTTGAACGATGCGGGCATGTCGCTGCCGCCGAAGCCGGACTGGAACATGTCGCTATACCAGGAGCGGGGCACTGCGAATTTGCCGCCGGCGCTCCATTCCTGGAAGGTGGACGCCACCGGATCGAGCAGGCGGTGGCATTTGACACAATCAGGGTTGTCCATCGTCGGCGCCTTGCTCGCCAGATCTACCGCGCTTCCATCGGGCCGCGCACCATCGAAACCGAGGATGTCCACATCCAGGAACAGGTCGTACACCACGCGCGAACGCGCACGATTGCGGTTGGTCGCGGTGGTCGGATAACGGTTGAGGAACATCAGCGAGGTCAGCAGGCCGGCATGCGGAATACCGGCGAGTCGCGCCGGCTTGAACTCCCGGGGATCCCACTCGTCCTTGAACACGACATCCGTGATGCCGTAACTCTTGGCCGAATAGCCGTTCACCATCATATAGTCTGCAGTCAGGATTTCAGTGGCCGGCAGATTGTTTCTCGCGACGTAGTTGATCAGCTCCAGCGGCTCTGCCGCCACGCTGTTGTTGGCAGTCTCCCTGTTCAGCGTGTACACCGCATCGCGCAGTTCCTTGTCGTACCAGCGCGCCGTCGGAAAGGCGCCCATCAGGCCGATCGCAGCTTCCGAGCCGTTCGTGGACATGTAGCGGTTGGTAAGCAGCCAGTCGTTGAAAATCTCGGACAGACGGCCATAGAACGCCGGTTCATCCAGCATTTTGGCGACGACATTGCGCAGCCCTTGTTGCGCGGTCCTGACCTGGACGACTTCTGCCTCTGTAGGCCGGCGGCCGACCAGCATCAAAGCGACTTTGTTCAGAGTTGCGTCATCCGACTCGATGGAGATCGCGTTGAGCGCTTTTTCCACTTGCGAGCCATGGCTGGTGCTGAACGCGGTCGCGATGTACGCGGCGATGTCGCCGGCGCAGGTACCGTTACAGAGATTGGGATTGCCCTGCGGCATGTTGCGGTCGATGTACGTCGTCAACAGGCTGAGACTGCCGCACCATGCGCAGTTCTGCATGGACACTTTGGTGGTGCCGCCAAGACCGTCTGCGCCATGACAGCCTGAGCACATTTGCTGATAACTGCTCTGCCCCGGCAGTCCGACCGCGAGTGTCATCGTGGTTGCCTGGAAACGGTTCGTGTCAATGTGGCGCAACTGCGTCGAATACAGCGTGGTGCCACTGCGCAACAACGGAATGTCGACGATGCCGCTTTGCCGGTCGAAAGTTGCGCCGGGCGTTGCCGTGGCGGCAGCCGTTTCCCTGCTGATGATCGCGAAGATCTGCGCGTTGGCATCAACGAGGGTCAGCGTCACATCAAGGGCTCCGTAACCTTCGACGTCGATGCGGGGGATGTACAGGTATGGCTTGGTATAGGTGGGAATGGAGGTGCCTGTCGCGGCCTCCGCAGCCGGCAGCCCCAGCAGCAGGGGCAACGCAAGCCACAGCCCCAGGAGGGCCAGGAATGGCTTTTTGCACTTGACCGTCATCGGCACACCCTCCGTGTCAGGCCGTAAACCTGACAACCCTTGCTGCAACAGACGCTTATATAACCACTCTGTACCCCGGGAACAAGCACTTTTGTCCAAAAGGCTAGAAAAGTCACAGTTTCCCTGCGACTCATGTCACAACCCGCGCAGGTGGCTGATTCCGCAGGTATCAGCGTACACTTGACTGCGTGAATGGCATACGTAATCAAGCGCTTGCCACCCCCCCCCCTTCACAGAATTTTCGATGGCCGTTTTTGAACCTTTCTATCACCGTGCGGTGCTCTGGGCCCGGCATCCCAAAGCCTCGGTCTTGCTGACCGCGTTCAGTGTCGCCGAGGCTGTAATCATTCCGGTGCCGCCGGAGGTGATGCTGGCGCCGATGTGCCTGGCGCAGCCACGCAGGGCCTTCCGCTTTGCCGGTCTCAGTCTCGCCGGATCGATGGTGGGCGCCACTATCGGCTATGCGCTGGGGCATTTCACCTTTGAGCTGCTGGTGCCAGTGTTCGAGTCGCTGGGCTGGATCGAAAAAATCAATGCGCAGGTCTCGTATATACGCGACATTGCCTCCCAATCCCCATGGCAGACCTTCTGGCTGCTGGTGCTGGCCGGTTTTACCCCCATTCCGCTGAAAATATTCACTTGGGCTTCTGGCATTGTCGGGGTGCCCTTCCTGCCCTTTCTGGCGAGCATGCTGATTGGCCGGGGTAAGCGTGTGTTTCTGGTGGCCGGCGCAATAGGGCTGGGGGGCGAGCGGGCAGAGCGTGTGCTGCGCCACTACATTGAACACATCGGCTGGCTTGTGACCGGCGTCCTGGTGCTTGCTCTGGGCTACCTTGCCTGGCAAGTCAGAAACTGAGCGGGGACAGACCACCTTTTCTGCTAGAATTTTGCCGCAAGCACGACCACAGGACCGTCTTTGAACATGGTAGATCAACCCGGCGACACGCGTTTGCTTCAGGGCATGGAACTGCTCTATTTTGGATACCGTGCGTTCACGGCTGGCCCCGATCGTATACTGCAGGAGAAGGATCTGGGGCGCGTGCATCACCGCATCCTCTATTTTGTCGGCCGCAACCCGCACATCAACATCAACGAATTGCTGTCGATTCTGTGCGTCAGCAAGCAGGCGCTCAATGCGCCGCTGCGCAAATTGATCGGGTTGGGCTTGATTGACGTGCAGACCGGCACGCATGACCGCCGGGTGAAGGAATTGCAGCTGAGCAAAACCGGCGCAAAGCTGGAAGCAAAGCTGACGCAGACACAGATGCAGCATTTGTCCCGCGCCTTTGGCAAGGCCGGGGCAGCCTCACTGGAAGGCTGGGAGCAGATCATGCGCGA
>CAMDML010000089.1 GCA_945902215.1 Klebsiella pneumoniae
GCGCGCAGCGCCACGGGTCCGTCAATCGCGGTGCCGTCCACCAGCTCCGAACGCGTGTCCAGCGGAAAACCGTTTTCACTGTCGCGCCAACGGCCAACCAGATCGAAATTTTCCAGGGCCAGCCCGATCGGCTCCATGATCTGGTGACAGGACGCACACGTGGGATTGCTCCTGTGTAATTCCAGGCGTTCGCGCAAGGTGTTGGCAATGCGGCCATCTGCGCCCTGATCCTGGGTAAGATCGGTTTCTACGCCCGGCGGCGGTGTCGGTACTGGCGCGCCCAAAATGTGTTCCACGATCCACGCGCCGCGGATCACCGGTGACGTACGGTTCGCCACCGAGGTTGCCGTGAGGATGCTGCCATGGCCCAACAAACCACGGCGCGGACTGTCCGCGGCCAGCGGCACGCGCCGCATGTAATCGCCGCGCACCCCGTCAATGCCGTAATGCTGCGCCAGGTCTTCGTTTAACCAGGTGTAGTCCGCTTCGAACAAGTGCAACAAACCCAGATCCTGTGCGATGACATCGGTGAACAGCAATTCCGTTTCTGCGCGGAACGCACGGCGCAGTTTGGCGTTGAACGCGGGATCCTGCGGCAAGGCCGCATCAAGTTCACGCAGGCGCAGCCATTGCGCCGCAAAGTTGTCCACCAACGCCAAGGCCTTGGGATCGCGCAGCATGCGCCGCGTCTGTTGTTCCAGTATTGTGGTTTCGTGCAGACGCCCTGCTACGGCCAGGTCGAGAAGTTCCGGATCCGGGATACTGCCCCACAGGAAAAAGGACAAGCGTGTGGCCAGTTCAAGATCCGTGATGGCATAGGACGTGCCGGGCGCGAGACCTTCCGGTTCTTCTTCCGCCTGGTACAGGAACCGCGGATCGATCAGCAGACGCGAAAGCGCATATTGCATGCCTGTCTCGAAATCTCCAGCCTGGCGCCCTCTCGCGTAGAACTGCATCAGGGTAGCGATTTCCGTTGCCTCAACCGCCACCGGTTTTCGGTAGGCCAACGTGGCCAGGCGACTGAGGATGCTTTGCGCACAGGGCGATTCTTCGGCTGCGGTTGCCGGATAGCAGGAAAAAATCTGGCGACGGCTGGGTGTATCGCCGGGGCCCGCGGCCTCAAAAGGACCATGGATTTCCAGGCCAGTGATTGCGCCGCCGACGCTGAACACATCGTAGAACTCGTTGACCCCTTCACAACGCCTTGCGTCTGCCAAGGCCACACCGAAGGTATGCGGCCCGGCCGCCAACGCCAACTGGAATGATGCCGGATCCTCTACCGCGAGCGGTTCTCTATCCAGCGTAACCACAACATCCGCACCACCTGCGCAGAAGGCTTGGCTGTTGAAAACTCCACCAGCACCCTGGGTGTTTACGCGGATTTCATAAAGGCCATCCAACGGAAAGTTGTGAGTCACGAGCAGTCCGCCGCGGGTCCCAAGCGGCAGTCCCTCCACGTGCCGGGTTTGAGCGCCACCCGGACCCGGAATCTTCACCTGGGTCGGAATCAGCGTGCGATCGCCCACTGCCTCGCGGCCAATACGCATCGCCGCGCCCACATAACCTTCAATCAAGGTCGGCGACACACTCAACGTTTCGGAAAGATTGTCGAAACCATGGGCGGATTCATCGGGCGGCAGCGTGGCGACTATGCCGGAGGCATCGAAGGCCAGCAGATCGCGGATAACGTTGGTGTATTCGGCGCGGTTAAGCCGCCCCATGCCGGCAGCGCCCGGGTGTGGCTGCGACGCCGCCGCGGAATCCAGCCGGTTTTCGAGACTGGCTACGAAACCATCCAGCACCGCACGTTCCGGGCGTGGCTTTCCCGACGGGGGCATCATGCCGGTCCGCAGCTTGCGCACCGCCATCTCCCACGTGTCTGCGTCGACCGCCAGACTATCCCTCGCTAACAGGTCAAAGGCGATACCACCGGCCTGGTCATCCTGGTTGTGACAGTCGCCGCAATAGGTATCGAGTACCGTCCAATCCATGTCATCTTGCGCCGGCTGGGCGAAGGCCCCGGGAACTGCCAGCAAGAGCACGCCCGCCAAAACCGGTGGCAGCCACTGTATGCGTTTAATCATCCAACCATTACCTCAGGATTCCCGCCAAGTCCGGTTTGCCGGGTTTCCCACGAGAGCCTACTGTCAATCACGACTATTCTGCGCTTACTCTGCCGCGAAGCAATACAGGAGTCCTGCGCCACCAACACTGATGAGATTTTGCTGGGTGCAGCCCGGCGTGACATGTGCCGTGTTCCAGGGCGAACCCGGCACCGCGAAGGAATAGCGGTCGGCGTGACCCACCATGGCGCCACCCGTGCTGTTGCTGGTCCAGTTGTTGCAGGTGCGGTCTTCGCCCGCCGGAAACGCGGTGCCATCGATACGCGTGCCGGTAAGGACGTCGTGTTCGGTCGAGTCGTAATCGTCGTCGATGCGCGAGTCGAAGTGGTTGCCGTTCTCGTCCAGCGTATGTTCGTAATTAAAGTTCGAGTTGTCGTAATCCAGGCTTTCCAGATTGGTGGCCATGATGATGCCCTTGGAATTGGCCCATGGCCCGGTGCCGATGCGGTCGCGCGCATTCACCGCACCGTCGCCCTGGGTGCTTAGATAGGCACGCCATGTTCGATCACCGGCACCCACCGCAGTGGCCAGTGCCTGACAATGGGCATCGGCGCCGACGAGACCACCCAGGTTACCGCCGTCGGCCAGACCGACGCTGGTAATAAAGAAACCCATCGGGGGTGGCGCAGCGTTGGGGTCCGGCTGTGCTGCAACGGTATATCCGGAGAACGCCAGCATTCCCAGGCTGGCAGTAAGGGCTAGCAGGGTTCGTTTGTTGTTCATGTTTTAGCTCCTGTTGGTTTTGGATAAGCGGCCTGACCGGGACATGTTAGGAAACCGGGCGTCGCATAAAAAAACCCCCGCATGCGCAGGGGGTCTGTTTTCTTGATCCTCTCAGCTTGTGGCCAAGGACTGCAAAAAGTGAGTGGCGGCGCAGTTCAGAAAAGCCACAACAGCCGGGCTTGCAGCCTGCCATATTCAACATTGTCACTGCCGAGACGGTCGTAACTGAATGACGCACCGAAATTGCCACCACGCATATTGATGCCTATGCCGGCTACATAACCGGAAGTATCCAGCCCGGCATCTGAGGTGAAGAAGGCAGCGCCGCCGCCAACAAAAGTTGCGCCAACCAGGTTCGAATCATCCCTGAAGTCATTGCTCAAGAACGCGCGCGCGTAGGGTTTGACCGTGGCGGACAAGGCCCAATCGAGCTGCCCACCCACCGTGGCGCGCAGTCGATCTACTGTCTGCGACATTACATTCAGCCCGAGGCCACCTGCCCCCACCTCCCGATAGCCATCGATATCAAGACTTGACCAATCGAGCCGTAGCTGGGGAGTCAGCGCAAGTCCCATACCCAAATCCAGTCTCAGGCCGGCCGCCAATCTGGCGCCGATCTGCTCACTGTCAGCATCGCTATTGCCAACACCGGCCAAACCGGAATTGTGCACCATTTCATTTTCATGATTGGCGAAGCTGAGCATCCCCTCGACATAACCATTGCCAATTTGGTGCTCACCATAGAGAGAGGCACGCCAACCCGTGATATCTGTGTTACTGCCCAGCATCGCGTCAACAAAGTCGAGCGAATCGCCGGTGAAGCTGAGCGCGGCGCCCACCAACGAACGGTCACCCAGGCGGCGATCCAGGCCAGCGGCCACATCGTAGCCTTCAGTGTCGACATTGGCATTACGGCTTTCCAGTTCCTGCTCTCCGTCCAGAATGGCGGCACTGACCCAAAAACCACTACCGGCGGTACTGGCGCCATCGCGCAATCCACCCAGACGATTGCCGATCTGGTCATAGTTTGTAAACAATGAATTGGATGTCACCAGGGCCACCGCCGAACCCGGCAATGGCTGCAGTGACGCCATCGCTGCCTGTTGCTGGGCGGCATTCAGCATGGCGATTGTCACCAAGCGCTCATTCAAGGCGCCAGTGCTGACTCCCAACGAATTAAGTGACGCTGCTATCCCGGCTGTTGCCAAGTTTGCCGCCGTCGCAAAGCTGAACGGCAGCAATGTCCCGCGTATTTCCCCTCACGGAGACGTAGCACTATGGATGTTCAAGTAGGCTCCGCCTGACGCCACTCCGGTGACGAAAGAAGCCTCTGCACCGGCAGCAGTGCCGCCGTTGGCAGTGACGTAACTGGCGTTCCAGGTCGGGCTTAACCCCGTGTTATACACAGCGTCGAATGTCCCCTCTTTTATTCCTGCGGGAAAACCGGCAAAACTCGGTGTGGCCGTGATAACCCCGGCATTGGCAGTGGGAGCCGTCACGCAGCAATGGATATGTGAGTTCGTGGTATTGCCATTGAGATCGCTGAACACCGCTCTGACGCGCAGTTCATGAGTAATGGCATTAAGAGTAATGACAGCAGTTCCGGTGCCACTGGTAGTCACTGGTGGGTTTTCATTTGCTCCCGACAAAGTGACTTTGTAGATTTGGGCCTGGGCTTGGGCCGTGGCAGCCCCTGCCAGCATGACGGCCGCAACAAGTAGCTTGTATTGGTATTTCATGGCGTTCTCCCCTTTGCATGTGTGTGCTATTGGTTATTTCCCACTTTCATCCCCCGAAAACCAAAGCAGAGGACTTATTCGGTAGACCGGAAAGCGTGGCATAGCTTGCAGATGCTGTTTCCCTAACCCTGGCCCGCTATTCCCCGCTATGACGCAACACAAAGTCGAGCACGGGCCCGGTCAGCGATTCATCGCCAGTGCCCACCGCGTAAGTCTCCGACATGTGCGAGTGGTTCTGCAGGTACAAAGTTTCCAGCGGCTTGCCGGCTGTTGTCATGGCATTCGCCAGCAACGCAAATTGCTGCTTGTACTGATCGCCGTCGAACTCGGCATAGGTGGCGAGTAGCGGCGCATCGGTGTTGACGAGATTCGCCAGCGCATTGCGCTCCGGATACAGGCTGACGTCTTCACCGTAGTAGTTGGTCCACAGCGGCGTATCGCCCAGGGCGTACGAGCCGGAGGTAAGGATGGCGCCCGCGACATCGCTCGGCAGGCCCTGCTTGACGCGGCCGGCCAGATAGTCGGCAATGTGCGAGGCGCCGGTACTCTTGCCCCAGAAGAAAATACGGCTTGAATCGCCACCGTATTGCGCGATATTGGCCTTCACCCAAGCCATCAGCAGGTTGAGATCTTCAATGCCGCCAGGCCATTGCGTATCCGGCGCATAGCGGTAGTTGATATTGACCCCAACCAGTCCTGTCGACGCGATCCAGTACGGGATGTTGTCGTAGAACGGCGTGTTGGCTGCGCTCTTGTTGCCGCCACCGAAACCACCGCCATGTACGAAGATGATGACAGGCCGGTTCGGTGCCATGTCCTTCGCGGTGACGATATCGAGAATGTTGCGCTCGGCCGGACCGTAGGCGACGTCGCGCGCAACGTTCATGTCCGCCATGAAACCTTCGGGGAACGAAGGCGCATACAGCGCCGAAGTGCCCGGGATGTCGGTGGTAGCACCTATCTCGGTCAGCTTGGCCAGCACCTCAGCCGGAATGCTGCTCGAGTCGCTCGGCGTTACGGCGATGGTGACCGGCGTAATTTCGATCGGTGGAGGTGTGGCAGGTGCTGCGGTCTGGGCCGCTGCAGTCGCGCTGTCACCACTGTCACCACTGTCACCACTGTCATCGCTGCCAGAGCAGCCGGCAAGCAACCCGCAGGCCGCGATTAATAGACAAATGCTGCGTTGGTAGTTAAGCATGCGCTGGCTCCCCTTTTCAGTTTGTACCAAATGCGGGTCAGTAATGCGACTCTGGCATCTTTTTCTCTACGAATCCAGCGCGTCGAGCGCCGCGAGCACCCGCTCCGGGCGGAATGGCGCACGTCGCAGGCGCACGCCAGTGGCATCGTAGATCGCATTGCTGACGGCCGCGATCACCGGCTTGTGACTCGTCTCACCGGCGCCATAGTGCGGCAGATCGGGGCGGTTGGGGTTCGGGTCGCCGTTGACGAGCACAATGTCGATGGCCTCCGGCGTAGCGGAATAGCGCATGCTCGGGTGCGAAACCCAGTCGATGCTCGTGACCTTTTCACTGTCGAACTGCACCTCTTCCCAGAGCGCGCGACTCAAGCCATGCAGCATGCCGCATTCGATGGTGTGCTTCAGACCCATGGGGTTGATGGCCAAGCCGCAATCGTGGGCGCAGACGAAACGCTTGACCCACACCGCGCCCGTCTCAATGTTGACTTCGACTTCGGCGATTACTGCCACGACGGTATTGCTGCGATAGGTGTAGGCGATGCCGCGCCCGGTGAGAACCGGACCAGTGCCGCGCGGCTGCGGCGAGGGCCGCGCCTCCCAGCCATACGCCGCGACTGCGGCGCGCATGACGGCGAGCGAGCGTGAGCGCCGAAACACGTTATCTTCGGCACTCGCTTCCAACAGTTCAAGCCGGAACTGCGCGGAATCTTTTTGTGCCGCCGCAGCGAGCTCGTCGATAAACGACTCGAAAGCGAACGTGACCTGCGGGCCGTTCGGGTCGCGCAGATTGCCGGTGCGTAGCGGCGTCTCCCACACGAGCGGCAAGCTCACGACGTGCGCCGTCATGCGCCGATGCGGAATGCCGTACTGCATTGCCGGGGTCTCCGCGGCGCCGCTGGCCACCTGCTCGGGGCGCAGACCCATGAGCTGGGCGATAAGCACGGTATTCGGTTCGTTGTATCCCAGGTGTGCGTAGTCAACGGCGCGCGCGTCATACTCGATTGCTGTCAACTTGCCGGCCGCATCGAGCCCGCCGCGCAGCGTGAAGGCGTAGGCCGGGCCTTTGGTGTCCCAAGCCGTTTCCTCGTGGCGCATCCATTGCACGCGCACCGGGCGGCCGAGTTCGTGCGCGAGAAACGCGGCTTCGAAGCCAACGTCGTCCGCCGCCGTGCGGCCATACAACTGCGGACCGTCCATGTAGATTACGCGCACGCGGTCGCGCGGCAGTCCCAGAAATTGCGCCACACCGTTGCGCAATCCGTACGCCTTCATGTCGTTGGAGTAGATCGTCATCTGCTCGTTGGAAGGATCGGCCAGCGCATGCGCGGGGCCAATGGCGGTGTGTCCTTGAAACGGCATCTCGTACACCGCCTCGATGACTTGAGTAGCGCTGGCGAACGCAGCATCGGGGTTGCCCGTGATCTGCGGCTCAGCACTCGACGT
>CAMDML010000090.1 GCA_945902215.1 Klebsiella pneumoniae
TCACCGGTAACGATGGCGACAACAATTTTTATGGAGATGGAGGCAACGACACCCTAAGCGGCGGGCTTGGCAACGACAACCTAAATGGCGGAACTGGCAACGACTCATTGGATGGGGGTGCTGGCAATGACACTCTGGACGGGCAAGGAGATACCGATACAGCTACTTACCTCAGCGCTGGCGCAGCTGTCACTGTAAGCTTAGCCATTACTACTGCACAAAATACAGTGGGCTGGGGCACCGACACCCTGAGCAACATCGAGAATCTGAGCGGCAGTAATTTCGCTGACAATCTTACTGGCAATACCAGCAACAATGTTCTCATCGGTAATAACGGCAACGACACCCTTGACGGCGCTGATGGCGACGACTCATTGGACGGAGGGGATGGCGACGACAGATTGACCGGCGGGCTTGGCAACGACAGCCTAATCGGTGGCACGGGTTGGGACGTATTGGACGGCGGCAGTGGCAACGACACCATGGTGGGTGGGGGTGGCATAGACATCTACTACGTACGCGACGCCGGTGATGTGGTCATACCAACCGACAGTGGCGCGGACATTGACCAAGTTTTCTCCTACCTCAGCGCCTACACGCTGGGTGCCAATATCGAGATTGGCTACATCCAGAACTCAACTGCTGCCAACATCACCGGAAATGAACTCAATAATGACCTTTATCCTGGCCAAGGCAACAACATCCTTGATGGCATGGCTGGCACAAATACGGTTAACTACTTTTTCGCCACCTCCGACGTCACCGTTAGCTTGGATATCACTAGCGCACAAAACACGGGTGGCTCTGGCACCGACACTCTGCTCAATTTTAACAATCTAAGCGGCAGCAACTTTGCCGATAATCTCACTGGCAACTCCAGCAATAATTCCCTCTGGGGTAGAGATGGCAACGACAGGCTAACCGGCGGGCTTGGCAACGACAGATTAAACGGCGGAGCGGGTGTCGACCGCTTTGTGTTCAACACAACGCCCAACGCCACTAGTAATCTTGATGTTGTTGATGACTTTTTATCTGGCACCGACAAATTGGTATTCAACAACAATGTCTTTTCCGCACTGATAGCGTTAGGTACTTTGCCCGCAGGCAACCTTCGTTCCGGTGCAAACATTACTACGGCTGCCGATGCCGATGACTTCTTAATCTACAACACCACCACAAAAGCCCTCTACTACGATGCGGATGGCTCCACGGCAACAATAGCCCCCATACAAATAGCCTCCTTGACGAATGTGGCAGCATTAGTAGCCAGTGACATTGAAATAGAGGGGAACATTACTGGCAGCACCGGCAATGACATGCTGACTGGCACCACAGGCAACGATACTCTGTTGGGCTTAGCTGGCAACGACAGCCTAAATGGCGGGGCTGGCAACGACTCATTGAATGGAGGGGTTGGCAACGACACATTAGATGGGGGTGCTGGCAATGACACCCTGGACGGGTTTGAAGATACCGATACAGCTACTTACCTCAGCGCTGGCGCAGCCGTCACGGTAAGCTTAGCCATCACTACCGTACAAAATACAGTTGGCTGGGGCGCCGACACCCTGAGCAACATCGAGAATCTGAGCGGCAGCAATTTCGCTGACAATCTCACTGGCAACACCAGCAACAATGTCCTCTCGGGCAACACCGGCAACGACACACTGAACGGCGGTGCAGGCAATGACACCATGCGAGGAGGGGAAGGAAATGACGCAATCATTGGTGGCGATGGCATCGACGTAGCTGACCATTCCTCTGCAACCAGCAACACTGTATTAGAGATCAGCAGAAGCAAAGCTGCCAAAGATGGGCAGGGTGGTGCTGACACCTTGGTTGGTATTGAAAATTTGAAGGGTAGTGCTTTCAACGACATCATGGTGGGAGATCACAATGCCAACGTTCTAGAGGGTGAAAACGGTGACGATATTCTTTATGGCAACGGAGGTAATGACACGTTAAACGGCGGCGACGGTGACGATTTCTTACGTGGAGGTTTAGGCAATGACACTCTTAACGGCGGTGCTGGTACTGACATTGCAGATTACTCAACAGCAACAGGAAATGTGACCGCAGAAATTCTCCTCGGTACAGCATCCAATGATGGTCAGGGCGGAGCCGATACTCTGCTTAGCATCGAAGTATTAATAGGCGGGGGATTTAATGACTTACTCAGGGGAGACGATGGCATAAACTATTTGGTAGGTGGAAATGGCAATGACACCCTCGCAGGCAAAGGTGGAGATGACTTATTGTTCGGCGGAGCTGGAAATGATTTCCTTGCCGGCGGTCTTGGTGCAGACGCTCTTACCGGTGGTAGAGGTAACGACGATTTCTCCTTCGATACTCTGCCTGGTCCAACCAATATCGATAAGATTACCGATTTTGAACTGAATGGCGACAGGATAAGTTTGGAAAGCTCCGAATTCCCTCGTCTCATTGCTGCTGAAATTAATACCCAATTCATCTCTGGTGCGGGCCTTGTAGCAGCACTCGATGCCAATGATTTTCTGATCTACAACAAAAGCACGGGTGCACTCTATTACGATGCCGATGGCAGTGGCGCCGGTGCTGCGCAGCAAATCGTTACATTGATAGGCGCACCCGCCCTGAACCCTGCTAATTTTTTCGTTAATCCCGAGAACGTACTAGTTTAACGTAAGGCATTGGAATTTAATTCTATGCTGCTGGGAGCTTTTCAAATCAGAGGTTCTTCGTCCCCCCTTCTTCGGCAGCATTTGCTTCTAGAGTCCGGGTTTAAATGTAACTGCTTTCATAGCATGCTGTCGTGCATAGGCCGCTGGCGTCAAACCACCCAAAGCCTTCTTGGGTCTTTCTTCGTTGTACTCTCTGTGCCAAGCCGCGATGAGCACTCTTGCATGGTGCAGGTTGATGAACCAGTTTTCGTTCAGACACTCATCCCGAAAGCGTCCGTTGAATGATTCAATGTAGGCGTTCTGGTTCGGTTTTCCTGGCTCGATCAGCCGCAGCTTTACCCCATGCACATGGGGCCAGCTCAGCATTGCCCTGCCACAGAATTCCTTGCCGTTGTCCGTGCTGATGACCTGCAGATAACCACGCTCCCTGCAAAGCCTGTCCATGATCCTGGTCAGCGTCTCGCCACCTATTGCACGTTCAGTTACCACTGCCACCGCTTCGTGCGTGGTGCCGGAGGATTCACCCTGCAGCCTTTCATTGACGGTGGCCTGGGAGTACTGGCAGGACTGCTACCTCTTGATCGGCATCGGCAGCCGACTTGAGCTGCCCTACATGCGCTGGCGCTGGTTCCCGAAGGCTCTGGGCGTCGTACGCATCGACATCGATCCGACCGAGATGGTGCAGGTGCCGCGCGTTGGAGAGACCTCACCGTGGCGATTCCTGCACCCACCGGCACCAGTCAGGTCCGGCTGAGGCTGCCAGCCCTCATACTGCGTGTTTGCCGGGCTGCCAGCCGGCTGCATCCAGTGCGCGGCGCGCGACCTGGGCAGGCCGCTCTTCAAGATCTGTCGCCATCGTATCGTTCCAGCGATTGAGGTAACCGAACAGCGCAATGGTCCCGACAATTTCGACGATCTGGCCTTCGTCGAAATGTCGTGCCAACTCGGCAAAGTCAGCTGGACTGGTCTCATTGGGATTGAGACCGGCGTGAAGCGCAAGGCGCAGGGCAGCGCGCTCGGCGTCCGAGAACAGCGGGCTGCTTGCAAACTCCCACACCGCTGCGATTTTCTGGTCGGAAGCCTTATAGATGCTGGACAGATTCGCCATATGGGCCTGGCAGTAGCGGCAACCGGCAGCCTGACTCGCGATCAGACTTACCAGCATCTTCAACTCCTCCGGTACAGTGCCCTCATACAGCACCGCGCGGTTCAACTCCATGAAAGCGCGAGCGATGCCCGGCCGCCGGGCCATGGTCAGGATGCTGTTGGGAATGAAGCCGCGGGTGGCAGCGTAGTGCGCGAAACGATCACGGAACTCCGGAACTGCTTCCGGTGACAGTGGGGCTACATGAGCCATGGAATCTCCTCCGGTTGTTGGCCAGTACTCAGCAATAAACCGTCTGCACGGTTGTGTATTCTTTCAGGCCCTCGACGCCGAACTCGACGCCTATTCCTGATTGTTTGACACCACGAAAGGGCGCATTAGGCTGGATGCCGCCGTGCTTGCGTGCATCTTCAACTCACGCGTTCGTACTGCATGGCGTTGCACTTTGAACACTACAGAGTGAGGCACTGTCATTGCGATTCGGCATGCTGGAGTATCCATTTCATCGTTGTAATGTCCTCCAGCGCCGGTTCGTCCAGCGGAAACTCCATGATGTGCGCGTAAAGATCGGCAACCGCCGCATCATCAAGGGTGGAGGATGGATAGTTCGGCATGCGTACGCTGGGCTGCTCCGGGTGTTGCTCTTCCCTTAGTCGGAGGTATGTCCGGAAAACCTCTTCAGAGACCAGAAATGGTGATTGGCCTTTTAGCAGGATGGGTGGCTTTGGGAACAGGTTGTTGGCTCGTTCCACATGCGTACCCTTGCCTTGGTAGCCGTGACAACTGAAACAGCCGTGGTCGTTGTAAACTATCCTGCCGGCATCAGAGTCTTGGCCAAATAACCGGGTGTTGACGCCTGCCAGCAGGATCAACAGCGAAGAGATCCTGAAAGTAGTTCCCCACTGCATGACAATCTTGTAAGACATTGTGTTTCCCTCAGCGCGGTTGTGTCACTACGTCAATAAGATAAGGACGCCCTTCCTTAACTGCACTGACACCGCGGGCGTAGGCATCAGATAGTTGGGCTGGATCACTGATCGGTCCGGCAGCTTCCACGCCGTACCCATTGGCAATTGATTTGTAATCGATGAACGGGTCCCTGAGTGTTGTCCCTATGCTGGAGCGGTCCGTGCCGCGTCCGCGGACGCCAGTCATATACTGGACGAACATGAATTCCTGATGGTAGGCGCGGTTGTTGTGCATGATCACGAGCATGGGCAGTTTGTGGTGAGCCGCTGTCCACAACGAGCCAGGCATGAAATTGAAATCACCATCGTTTTGGAAGTCGATCACAATGCGCCCTCGGTCACGAGCAGCCAAAGCTGCACCGGTCGAAGCGCCAAGACTGTAACCAATTCCGGCGGCGCCACTGCCGCCAAGGCAGCTATAAGGTTTGTCGTGCTGCCACAGATCTGCGTGATGACCGCCCGAAAAGTTGGTTTGAGAGCCAATGCACCAATCTTCATTGGCAATGTGAGGCCACAGGTCGGCATACAAGCGGGCAGTACTGACCGGGATTGCATCCCAGCCTCGGCGGCGTCGCTCCAGTTCCCTGCGAAGTTTTTCAAGCCGAGCGCTCTTGTTCGCGACACCGTGACGCTGACTCCGATCCACAATTGTACTGCGCTGGGCAGCTGTAATTGAGGCTATTACTGCCTCGATGATCAGTGTCAGGCTGCTGTCGGCATCGGCTGTAATTTGCTGCGTACCGGCAGATGAGGCGGGCTGTGCACCTCGAGCTTGCACAATGGCGAGACCCAGACCGGCTGCGTCACGGTCGGGGATGGTGCCGATATCAGGACTGATAATCGAGTAGTTGGGAGCAGGTAGTTCAAGACCAAGTACGAAATCGTACTGGTCACTGGTTCCAGGACCACACAGTGAATGACCTTGCGGAAAACTCATCGGGCCTTGGTTGGAGCGCGTACCGACACAGGCACCAGTCAGCTCTGACAGTGTTATGGCAGCTTCTACCCCCTGCGGTGAACGCAGACGACCTACCTCAATACGGGGATTCTGGGCAGTGAGCAGTCCCTGCGCGATTTGGGTTGCGACTTCGCTGCTGACAGTTACTTGTTGAGGCGGTTGGTACACAGGAATCTCGAGTGAACCGGCGTCGCCTTTCTGCAACAGTGAATTCAGGACAACCAGAGTTGGCGCGCAAGGAGGTGTGATGGCTTCGTGGTAGGCTTGTTGGATTGCCAGCAAGGCTTCAGGCAGAGTCTTGGGCAATGCGTCCCATTTGGTATAGGGCCTGACCAGCGCAGCGAGATCCTCTGCGACGTGTGCCTGAATGAAACCATCATCACTGCCTACAAGCAGGACCATTGGAGTTTTGTCAGCAAAAGCCTGGTAAATCGCCATGGACGCATTCTGCAAACCTACCGTAGCATGCAGCATGACGACCATGGGCTGCCCTGTTGCCTTGCCGTAACCGTGCGCCATATCGACAGCAGAACCTTCATGCAGTGCCGAGATCAATTCAGGCATTTTGTTGGCGGGATCGCCATGGTTGATTATGGATTCGTGCAAGCCTTCGAAACTTGAGGCGGGATTGGCAGCAACGAATTCAATGCCGAGATTGCGCATCACTGCGACCATCAGGTCCGAGCCAGGTCGGGTTATTACGCGCCCTGTTGGCGGAGGTGTGGCTGCTCCGGTATCTCGCGTAAGCTCTGCCGCCGAAGGTGGCTGGGCCGAAGCATTCGCCGCGCTAGTCTCAGGCTGTTGACCATTGGCTTCCGGTGCAGTTGCGCCTCCCAACAGTACTGCTGCGCTTGCGGTGGAAGCGCCGCCAAGAAAAGTTCTCCGGCTTACTCCTTTCTTGCGTAAGGTTGACATGCGCTTGCCTCTCTTTGGGTTTAGGTATTGTGTGCTGGCAGTCATAGATAGCAGCGCAACACTTCTTTCCTGAAAACCAAGTTGGCGCCTGCTGCTATACGTTTGAATATAGTATAGCGGGCAATTCGTGGCAATGGAGAAAAGCGCTGGAAAATACGGCTTTGTAGTGGAAATTCCGATTCTTATAATAGGTAATCGCCTTGGCTTGGCGCATACCCAAAGCCAATGAAATTAATACGTGCTCTTAGAAGAAATATGACAAGGAAGCTGAAGTTTGGGTATCCGTTTTCTTTTCCCCCACGGGCACCTCGGAAATGTTGCGAGCCTGGAACGTAATCTCTTGGGATAGGAAGAATAAACGTGTATTCCAGTATTCCAGCATCGTCGATCCTGAAGTTGATTCTGGTTTACAGGGCCGACGTCCCCCCGTAATTGAGTAGCACCCTGATTTAGAGTCCAATTCCCCAGACGAGGAGATTGGACATGAAGAAACGCTTTACAGAAGAACAGATCATTGGCTTCTTGAAGGAGGTCGATG
>CAMDML010000091.1 GCA_945902215.1 Klebsiella pneumoniae
TGCGTTGTGGGGACGTGTGAGGGCCATGGATGGCCCGAGTCGAAGTGCACACGGATGTGCGTCTACGGTCCCAGCAATGCACTGCCCTGTCCCGGCCCTTTGCACTAAAGCCAAAAGTGGGTGTTCAGCCGCCTATGGTGCGTTTCACGAAGGCAATGACTTGCTCGGTGTACTTGGGCTCATTGAACAGCGGGCCGCCGTGGGCGGCGCCGTGTACCGGGATGAAGGCAACGTCGAGGCCATGCTCTTGGTAAGTTCCAAGCATCTGCAGGCTTTGGTTCACAGGCATTTGCGGATCGCGGTCGCCGTGCAGCAACAACAGCGGCGGATCGTTTGCATCAACTTGGTATACGGGGCTGGCGAGTTGGGCCAGTTCGGGGACAGCGTCGGGCAATGCGCCGAGGAGGAGCGTCAGTCCGGGTTCACGCACGCCGACACCGAAAGGAGTGGATTGGGACAGGATTGTGGTGAGGTCGGTGGCAGCGAAGTAGCTGAGGATGGCTTGTACATCGGAAGAGGTATCGAGATTGCTGCCCACAGTGCCTTCGAGTTCGGCATGGCCGTTGGTGACACCAACCAGCACAGCCAAATGCGCGCCGGAACTGGCGCCGGAGATCACAATTTTTTCGGCGTTGAAACCGTACTGTGCAGCATTCGCACGCAAGTAACGGATGCCGGCCTTGATGTCGTGGACGTTGGCGGGGAAGGGAGCTTCTGGAGTTTGCGTGAACTCGAGACTCGCTACGGCATAACCGGCATCAACCAGAAACATCGGCACCCCATCTGCCTTGGTACCGGCACGCCAGGCGCCACCATGCACATACACCACCAACGGAGCATCGGCATGCGGCACATAGAGGTCGAGTGCGCGGGCTTTACCCTGGGCTTCCGCGTAGACCACATCTTTGTATTCCATGGTTTGGGCTGACAGGGGCAGCGTGGTAGTCAGTAACACAAGCGCGGCGGAAGCAAGAGCGATACGCACGGGGGAACTCCTTTAAGTAGAGGGGCATAAATTCAATACTAAACTACCCTAAAGTAAACACTATTCAATTCAATATTGACATAACATTGCAAACCTGTTTTTTGCAGCAGCTTGCAGAATTCATCACCGATAGAGTAAATCTTCATGCGTGACTTAACCCAGGGTTCCATTACCCGGACGATTATTGCCATGGCCGCCCCCGTTGCGGTCGGCATGCTGTTTCAGACGCTGTATCTGCTCGTCGATTTGTACTTCGTCGCCGGGCTGGGCGAGGCGTCCATTGCCGGCGTTGGCGCAGCGGGGACCTTGATGTTCGTGGTGATGGCCATCACCCAAGTACTTAGTGTCAGTTCGGTAGCGCTGATGGCGCAAGCAGTCGGGCGCAAGGATCAGGAAAACGCCAATCATGTGTTCAACCAGTCGATGATGCTGGCGATGGTGTGCGCCGTTGTTACGGCGTTTGGTGGCACCTTGTTGGCGGATCAATACATGCAGGGCATTTCCTCCGATACTGCGACACGCGAGCAAGGAAAAATCTTCCTGATGTTCTTCATACCGAGCATGGCGCTGCAGTTTCCGATGATGGGCATGGCGTCTGCGCTGCGTGCCACCGGCATTGTGAAACCGGGCATGATGGTGCAGATGATTACGGTACTGCTCAATACCATTCTGGCTCCGATATTGATTGCCGGTTGGGGCCCAGGGCCTGCGCTGGGCGTGATGGGTGCGGGTCTGGCCAGCACGATCTCGGTTGCGGTCGGTACTCTGATGCTGCTTTGGTACTTCCTTAAGCTGGAAAAATACGTGTCGTTTATACGTGCACAGTGGCAGCCAGATTTCGCGATCTGGAAGCGCATGATCGATATCGGCCTGCCGGCCGGCGGTGAAATGCTGCTCATGTTTGTGTATTTCGCGATTGTGTATTGGCTGATCCAGGATTTCGGTGCACAGGCACAGGCTGGCTTCAGCATTGGCGGCCGCATCATGCAGTCCATTTTCATGCCGACCTTGGCCGTGGCGTTTGCCATTGGCCCCATCATTGGCCAGAACTTTGGCGCGGGTCGCCATGACCGTGTGCGCGAAGCCTGCAACAAGGGCATTTTGCTCAATGGCGCGGTGATGCTGGTGGTCACGGTGTTGGTACACATTGATCCCACACTGATGGTGGAAGGTTTTACCAATGAAGCTGGCGTTATTCTGGTGGGTGCCGATTTCCTGCAAATCGTGTCCTTCAACTTCTTTATGCAGGGTGTAGTGTTCGCGTGTTCAGGCATCTTCCAGGGTTTGGGCAATACCCGTCCCGCGCTGCTCAGCACCATGCTGCGGCTGGGTATTTTCATTCCCGTGGCCTGGTACCTGTCGCTCAGCGCCGATTTCCAGATTGTCCACATCTGGTACGCTTCGGTGCTCTCGGTGTTCTGCCAGGGTTTCTTCAGCTATTGGCTGGTGCAACGTGAGCTGAGAATTAAATTGCAGCAACATGTGCTGCAGGCAGTAACGGTTTGAACGCATGAACATGCAAGTAGACATCGTCGACTTTCCTGAAACCCTCGTTGCTGCACTGGAGCACCATGGGCCGGAGCATCTGACAGACAAGACGACCAGAAAATTTATCGAGTGGCGCCAAGCGAACGGCTTCCGCCCTGGAATGGGCAACACCTATGGCGTGCATTACAGCAATGTGGTCACAACGCTGCCGGAGGACTACCGTCTTGATCTTTGCCTCTCAATTGCCAAGCCCATAGCTGAGAATCCGCAAGGAGTTGTCAACAAAACCATCCCGGCTGGCCGCTGCGCGCGGGTACGCCATATCGGTTCCCGCCATCACATTCATCCTGCGGAATGGAGCTACCGCGAATGGCTTCCGCAAAGCGGCGAAGAGCTGCGCGATTTTCCGATCTTCTTCCACTATGTGAACTTGGGTCCTGATGTGAAAGAACACGAGATGATTACGGATGTGTATTTGCCATTGAAGTAAGGACACAGCAGAGGCATGCTTGCCGCACATCAACAAGAGATGCTCAGCCATGTCACTCATCAGCCGTCAGTGGACCCTTCCTGCCGTAACCACGCTGTTGTTCATGCTTGTCGCATGCAGTGAGCCGGTCGATACTGCGGCCTTGCAGCAGTTTCTTGATCGCGAGGCGATAGAGCAAACACTGGATGACGCCAATGTAGGTTTCGAGCTGTCCGATGCGGACCTGTTCGCAAGTGCGTTTGCGGAGGATGCTGAATACATCCTCGACAGTCAGGTACCCGTGTTCGGCTATGACAAGTTGCAGTACACCGGCCGGGACGATATCCGCAGCATCGTGGCCGTGCGGGCAGAAAGAGCGGCGGCGGCTGATCCGGCTACGTTGAGTTACGACCCAGCCAGCCTGCGCCGTTATAACCGCATCAGCAATCCACTCATCACCATTCTCGATGGCGAGAATGCACGGTATACGGCCAATTGGATGGTCACCATGAAAACCAACGTGGACATCCACATCTCCGCGATTGGTCGATACGAGGATGACTTGGTAAAGATCAACGACGAGTGGTTGATCAAGCGGCGGATCAGGAGCGAATAATCCCGACCCGCCTGATCGCTTATTCGACGATGCTTGCGCTCTGGATCATCGTCGGCTTCGTATCGAGTGATTCGAGATACGCAGCGCCGTCGTTCCACAGGCGGTCCTGATCCAGACCGCCGCCAGGGTCGCCAACCTGTGCAAAGCTGTCTACCACTTCCATGCCACTCGTCACTTTGCCGAACACCGTGAAGTTGTATTGCGGATCGGCAAGCCGGTTGTTTTCTGCATAGTTGATAAACACCTGCGTTGAGTTGCTGTCAGCGCCGGCCTTGGCGAAGGCCAGCGTGCCGCGCTCCAGCGCGAACAGCGTTGGATCGTCGTTGAAATTGTTGTTCTCCCAAGCCTTGTGCGGTTCGCGCCAGTTGACGCCGAACTGCGCCACGAAACCGGGCACCACGCGCGAGATTGGGGTTTCGTCAAAAAACCCTGACTGCACCAGTTCAACGAAACGCTGCGCGGCATTGGGCGCGGCTTCGGGATACACCTCAATCACGAGTTCACCGGCGCTGGTCTGCATGCTGATGGTAGTTTTCTGCGTGAGCACCGGAATTGAACTTTCCATGCCAGGCAGGGCCACCAGTGCATGGACTAGGGGCTGTGCCGACGTCTGAGGCGCTGCAACTGGAGGTGCTGGGGTTGCGGTTTCGGGTGCCATAACATTGGCCGTGGCAGCGGGTGCTGCGCTGGTTTCAGTGGATGATTCGGGCTGGCAGGCGGCCAGCAGGCAAGTGGCGACAAGGGCGGTGGAACGAAGAAAGGAGGTAGGGGACACAGGCGTTCTCCATTGATAAAACAAGGACTTGGGCTGTGGAAGCTACCCTGAAATTGCAGACCTGCCAAGCCAGACTTGCTGATATTTAGTTAGCATACTTATAATATGTAACCTATTGATTGGGAGCACTCATGAGCGATAACCCCAATGAAACCCTCGGTTTCGTCGTGCACGACGTGGCGCGCATGATGCGTTGGGAGTTCGACCGCCGCGCCGGAGCTATCGGGTTGACCCGTTCGCAGTGGTCGGTACTCGCCCATTTGCTGCGCGCCAACGGCTTGCAGCAGAAGGAACTGGCGGAGGAAATGGAAATCACTGCGATCACGCTGACCGGCCTTTTGGACCGGATGGAGCGCGATGGCTGGGTTGAACGCCGGGCCGATCCGGCCGACCGCCGCGCCAAACGCATCTTCCTGACCGAAAAGGTGGCGCCGGTCATGAAGGAACTGCGGGCGCTTGGCCGCGAAGTACGCAAGAGCGCGCAGGAAGGCCTGAGTGAAGCCGAACAGCAGGCACTCATCAGCCTGCTGTTGCGAGTACGCAGCAACCTGAGCTCGCGCTGATCCAACCACGTTCACTGTTTTTTGATTGAGGTAACAAACCCATGGCTCTATTCAAACGCCTCGCACGTCTCGGCTTGTTGTGGTTGGGTCCGCTTGCAGTTGCTGTGGGTGGCGGCTGGTTATACATGCAGGGTGGCCGCTTTGTTACAACCGACAATGCCTACCTGAAAACGGGGATGGTCAGCATCAGCAGCGAACTGTCGGGTCGGGTAGTGGCGGTGTCCGGTGCCGACAACACCCGCGTTGAAGCCGGGCAGGTGTTGCTGCGGCTGGACGACGAGGTTTATCGCATCCGGCTGGCCGAAGCGGAAGCAAACATTTTGAAAGTGCGCAGCAACATTGAAAGCTTGCGCGCGGATTATCTGAACAAACAGGCGGACATTGCCAAAGCCGAAGCTGATGTTGTGCATTTCGAAGCCGAATTCGCCCGTTTGCAGCGCTCAGCAGATGCCGTGTCGGCCATCCAGGTGGATCAGGCCGAATACCAGGCGGTGCAGTCAGGCAAAGAGCTGGATATCAAACGGCAGGCGCTGCAAGTCGTCAAAGCGCGGTTGGTTGATCCGGCACTGCCAATTGAAGAACATCCCGATTACCGGCTGGTACTGGCGCAGCGCGACAAAGCCGCGCTAGACCTCAGCCACATTGACGTGCGCGCGCCAATCGGCGGCGTACTGGCGAACTTCGAAGTCAAAGCAGGCGAAGTCATCAATGCGAGTCTGCCGCTGTTCAGTCTTGTAGATGATAGCCGCGTGTGGGTGGAGGCGAATTTCAAGGAGACCGATCTCACGTATTTGCGTGAAGGCCAGGATGCAACCATCGAAGTGGACACCTATCCAGGTTTGGAATGGCGCGGCAAGGTGGCCAGCATCACGCCTGGCACCGGGTCCGAATTTTCCTTGCTGCCCGCGCAGAACAGCTCAGGCAACTGGGTAAAAGTGGTGCAGCGCATCGCCGTGACACTGGACATGGAGCCGTTACCGAACGCGCCGCAGTTGCGTGCCGGCATGAGCGCGAATGTCAGTGTCGACACCCACCATGAGCGCAAAGCGCCCTGGAAAGAGTGAGAACAATGAGTAAGAGCAATGAGTGATACGCTCCGCATTGATCCGGGCCGCAAGAAGATTGTTGTCTTCGCAGTGATGCTTGCCACGATCATTCAGGTGCTCGACACCACCATTGCCAACGTTGCGCTACCGCACATGCAAGGCAGCCTGATGGCGACGCAGGATCAGATTTCCTGGGTGTTGACCTCCTATATTGTCGCCTCTGCGATCATGACCCTGCCCACCGGCTGGATGGCCGGCCGCTACGGGCGTAAAAACATCCTGATCATCTGCGTAGCCGGCTTCACGCTCGCGTCCGTGCTGTGCGGACTGGCAACATCGCTCAACCAGATGGTCTTGTTCCGGTTGTTGCAGGGTCTCTTTGGTGCGGCGCTGGTGCCGCTGTCGCAGGCAACGATGCTCGACATCAACGACCCCAAGGATCAAGGCAAGGCGATGGCGGTGTGGGGCATGGGAGTGATGATTGGCCCGATCCTCGGCCCTTCACTCGGGGGCTATCTCACCGAGTACTATTCATGGCGCTGGGTGTTCTTCATTAATCTGCCGCTGGGCATCATCTCCTTCTGTGGGTTGCTGTTCTTCCTGCCAGACTCGAACAGGCTGGAACGACCCTTCGACAAACTCGGGTTTCTCACGTTGAGCATTTGTATTGCGTGTTTGCAATTGATCATGGACAGGGGTGAGCAGAAGGGCTGGCTGGACGCGCTCGAAATCCAGATCTATGTCGGCGTGATCATTGGCGCGGCCTGGATGTACGTGGTGCATACGCTGCGCACACCGCATCCCTTTCTGTCGCCAGGCATGATGCGCGACCGCAATCTCAGGCTTGGTCTATTTTTCATTTTCGTGGTCGGCATCATTCTGCTGGCAACAATGGCGCTCTTGCCGCCGTTCATGCAAAACCTGATGGGCTACAGTGTAATGGATGTGGGTTTCATTTTGGCACCGCGTGGCTTTGGCACGCTGCTGGCGATGATGTTTGTCAGTCGCTTGTCGAACAAGGTTGATGCGCGCTGGATGGTACTGTTCGGTTTGTGTCTTACGGCCTATGCGCTGCACATGATGATTGGCTTTACGGTTTTCGTGCCCCGCGAGGACATCATCATCAGCGGCATGATTCAGGGCTTTGGTCTTGG
>CAMDML010000092.1 GCA_945902215.1 Klebsiella pneumoniae
CTGAGAGGGTGGGCCGGGGATGGTTTTTTGCGCAGCCCGTCCGCGAGCGGCGCACTTTGCCGGGTTGCGTCCCGGCAAGGGTTAGTTGAGCGCCGAAGTCGACCGCCAGGAGGGCGGAGCAAAAAAGCATCCCCGGCCAGGCCCTCCCAGCTGCATCATCGCGCCCAGTTCAACCCGAGCGGGTGTCCAGAACCCACCCAGAACCCACCAGCTCACCCGGCTGGACCTTTGCCGAATGGCCCCGTATTCTTCTGTCCCTAGGCACCAGAGGATCAATAAAAAGATGCGCATCGGTATCCCCAAGGAAATCCACGAAGGCGAGAAGCGTGTTGCCACGACCCCCGAGGCAGCAGAGTTGCTGCGGAAGTTGGGTTATGAAGTGGCGATTGAGACCCGTGCCGGCCGGGAAGCGAAATTCAGCGATGAGGCCTACCGTGAAGCGGGGGTCATCGTGGTCGGTTCGGCCCGTGAGCTGTGGGAAAGTTCTGACATCATCCTGAAAGTCCGCCCCCCCGAAACCCATCCCGAACTCTGCATTGATGAAACCGAACTGCTGACAGCAGGCAAGGTGCTGATCAGCTTCATCTACCCTGCACTCAACCCCGAACTGCTGCGCAAACTGGCGGCCACTGGTGCCAGCGTACTGGCGATGGACAGCGTGCCGCGTATTTCCCGTTCGCAGAAACTGGACGCGCTCAGTTCCATGGCGAACATCGCGGGCTATCGCGCCGTGGTCGAAGCGGCACAGCATTTCGGCCGGTTTTTTACCGGGCAAATCACTGCTGCCGGCAAGGTGCCGCCGGCGAAAGTGCTGGTGATCGGTGCTGGTGTCGCCGGTTTGTCGGCAATAGGCGCCGCTCGCAGCATGGGCGCAATCGTGCGCGCCTTCGACACGCGTCCTGAGGTCAAGGATCAGGTGGAGAGTCTTGATGCCGAGTTCCTGATGCTGGATTTTGCCGAAGACGGTTCCGGCGAAGGTGGCTACGCGAAGACGATGAGCGCAGAGTTCATCAAGAAGGAAATGGAATTGTTCGCACGGCAGGCGATGGAAGTGGACATTGTGATTACCACCGCGCTGATTCCTGGGCGTCCTGCACCCGAGCTGTGGACGCAGGCCATGGTGGAAACCATGAGGGAGGGCAGTGTCATCGTCGATCTCGCGGCCGAGATGGGCGGCAACTGCAAGCTCACTGAAAAAGACAAGGTGGTGGTCAAGCACGGGGTCACGCTGATCGGCTACACCGACTTGCCGTCGCGACTTGCGTCACAAGCCAGCCAGTTGTATGCGACCAACCTGCGCCATCTGCTCACTGACATGACGCCCGGCAAAGACGGGGCATTGAACATCGACATGGACGATGAAGTGATTCGTGGTGTAACTGTGATCATGGCGGGCGCAATTACCTGGCCGCCGCCAAAACCGCGTCTTTATGCCGTGCCGCAGGCGAAACCTGCAGCAGCGGTTGTTGCGCAGAAACCGGAAGTGCCGCGCAGCGCCTGGGCACAGGCAGTCCCTGCACTTGTTGTCGGTGTCTTGTTGTTGGCCCTGGGTTCTGTGGCGCCACCGTCGTTCATGGCGCATTTCACCGTGTTCGTGCTGTCCTGTTTCGTGGGTTACATGGTGATCTGGAATGTGTCCTCATCGCTGCACACGCCACTAATGAGCGTGACCAACGCGATCAGCAGCATCATCATCATTGGCGCCCTGTTGCAGATCTCTTCGCCAGAAGCGCTGAACCGCTGGCTCGCGTTGTTCGCGATCCTGATCACCAGCATCAATATCTTCGGTGGCTTTGGTGTGACCCGGCGCATGCTCGCCATGTTTAGAAAATAGGGTTCAGAAAATAGGGTTCAGGAAACTTTTTTAAGGAATGATGGAGTCTGCTACATGATGACGGGAGCACAGCATGCCTGACGGATTACTCACAATGGCCTATGTAGGGGCCAGCATTCTTTTCATTCTTGCGTTGGGTGGCTTGAGCAATCAGGAAACCGCACGCCGTGGCAACTGGTTCGGTATCGGTGGCATGGCGCTCGCATTGCTCGCCACGATGGTCGGTGTCGTCACGGCTAACGTTGTACCCATGTTGCTGGCCCTTGCCGTTGGCGGCACCATCGGCCTGGTGTTGGCCAAGCGCGTGCAGATGACGCAAATGCCGGAGTTGGTCGCGATTCTGCACAGCATGGTCGGACTCGCGGCGGTGCTGGTCGGCTTCGGCACTTTTCTCGATGACACGCACGTCTTATCTGGTGTTGAAGCGACCATTCACAACGTTGAGATCTATGTCGGCATCCTGATCGGCGCGCTGACCTTTTCCGGTTCCATCACCGCATATTTGAAACTGGGCGCGAAGATCGGTGGTGCGCCGCTGCTGTTGCCCGCACGGCACTGGCTGAATCTTGTGCTGTTGCTGGCTGCACTCTGGTACCTCTTTGCCTTTATCAGCGCGGCGGAGCAGGGCGCAGGGCTGGCCGAATTGTTGGTGATGACGGTTGTGGCGCTGCTGTTCGGTGTGCACATGGTATTGGCCATCGGTGGCGCTGACATGCCGGTGGTGGTGTCGATGCTGAATTCATATTCGGGCTGGGCTGCAGCGGCTACCGGTTTCATGCTGAGCAATGACCTGCTCATTGTCACAGGAGCGCTCGTTGGCAGTTCCGGGGCCATCCTCAGTTACATCATGTGCCGGGCAATGAACCGCAAATTCATTGCGGTGATTGCCGGTGGTTTCGGCAGTGGTGGCAACGGCAGCGGCACAGCATCACCTGCCGGCAATGAGGCTGACGTAAAGCCGATCGATGCTGCAAGCGTCGTGCAACTGTTGCTGGTTTCCGACAAGGTCATGATCGTGCCCGGCTACGGCATGGCGGTGGCGCAAGCGCAACACTCGGTGTCGGAACTGAGCCGCAAGCTGCGTGAGAAGGGTATCGAGGTCGGCTTCGCGATCCATCCAGTGGCAGGCCGCATGCCGGGCCATATGAACGTGTTGCTCGCCGAAGCCCGGGTACCGTATGACATCGTGTATGAAATGGATGAGATCAATGCGGACTTTCCCAAGGTGGATGTGGTGATCGTGATCGGTGCCAACGACATCGTAAATCCGGCTGCGCAGGAAGTTCCTGATAGCCCGATTGCCGGCATGCCGGTGCTGGAAGTGTGGAAGAGCAAAACCACGGTAGTTCTAAAACGCTCAATGGCCTCGGGCTATGCCGGCGTCGATAATCCGCTCTTCTACAAGGAAAACACCCGGATGCTGTTCGGCGATGCGCGCGGCAGTATCGACGAGATTCTGAAAAATCTGTGATTCAACAATCCCTACACTACCCATCTACAAACGGAGAATGACATGAAACGCTTTGCAACTGCTCTGGTCGCGCTGGCCACATTGGCTTTTACGACACCCCTGCTGGCCGCCGAGCCGGAATATGTAACGATCAAAATGGAAATCGAAATCGCCAAACCTGCCGCTGACGTGTGGGCCAAAGTGGGCGGCTGGTGCGACATCAGTATCTGGATACCGAACTTTGAATGCACTGTTACTTCTGGCGATGGTGGCATGGGTAGTGTGCGTTCTCTACTTGCGGGGCGCATCCTTGAGATCATGATCGCGCAAACGGAACTTTCGTATGGCTATACGCAGCCGGTAACAGAAGGGCAGTTCTACATTCTTTACCACGGGTTCATGGAAGCGCGGCCAGTAACCGCCACGACCTCAAAGATGCTCTACACACTCGTTTACGACGTATCCAATCTGGCTGATCAGGCCGCGAAGGACGCCGACCTTGCGCGAAGACGCACCACCTTCGAAGGTGCACTGCAGCGCATGAAGGACATAGCGGAAGCGCCGTAAGTTCCAAGGGCCAGCCTGTAATTGCAGTCTGGCCGGTAACTCAGGAAGAGTGCTGAGACCAATGGAACCAACGAAGAATCCAAAGATGAAAAACAATGTAGTCCATTTGACTGGATTATTGGCAGCATTGTGCATAACGCAAGTTATGGCGATGGAGGCAGCTGCTCCTGTCAGTGAGGATCAGAGGCAGGAGATTGAGGAAATTACCGTCACTGGTCAGCGCACCCTCATGAGCCTGCGCCTCGAAGCGTCGGAAGCCGAAGATGTGATGTTCGGTCTCTACAACGAACTGAATACAGACGAGAAGTACGATATCGTCTGTAGAACGGATACCCGGATATTCAGCCACATCAGGGAAAAGAGTTGTCGGCCCGAGTATGCCTGGACCGCCATGATGGACGAAGCCCAGAACAGGGCGCGAGGGGAGGAGCAAGGAGTTCCCGTAGCCATAGTGCTGGCTGATCAATATCCCCGCTTGAATGCCAAATTCCAGGAGATGCTGCAGAAAAGTCCGGAGCTGTTCAGTGCTTTTGCAAAGCACTATGAACTCAAAGAGCAGTTGCGCCTGCGCCGCAAAACGTATTTCGGCAAAGACGAGTAACCGGGCAGTTGCTTGTTGGGTGCGGCCATCTCCAACTCGTGACGCGCACCGTGTACATGGGCGGCACGCGCTTCGTGTTGTAACTGCAGTAAATCAGGTGTTGCGCAGCGCAAAGGCAAGCTGTCCAGACTTGCTGCTTTACCCCCTATTGAGTTAAAGTTACGCCTACGCTTTAGCCGGTTCGGGGCCCTGGTGGAAACATTCAAGCTGTTGCTACAGCGCTTTTTGCTACTGACCATACTTCTTCTCGCATTCTGGTTCTGCTGGACGAATCGCTCGACCCTCTCCGCAGTCACCCAACTTCCCCCGACAAACCTCTTGCTGATTCTGCTCAGTTACCTGTTCCTGTTCCTGTTGCAGGCGGCCATGACCTGCATATTATTGCGTAACCGGGGCAGGGTGGTTCCGCTGCTGTCCCTGCTGACAATCAATGCCTGGTTCTCTTTGCTCGCCAATGCAACCCTGCTGAAAGATGGGCAGACTGCCGGACGGGCGGCGGCGCTGCGGCAGCGGTTTCAGGTACCACTGAATCTCAGTCTGGGGCTCTTTGCCCTGCTGAGTCTGGCAGCCATATTTACCAATGCTGCCGCAGGTATTTTTACCGGGGTGTGGGGGCTGCTCCGTCAAGGGCAGGTGATACCACCCTTGTACTGGCTTGTGCTAAGTACGTCGATGCTGCTCTGCGTCAGCATTGTGCTGGGTATTTACCGCTTGGGGGGCGTCGGTAAACTGTCGCGCAAGTTGCAAATCTGGGTAGCAAATCTGCATGCTGTATTCACCGGAACCAACCACAATGAGGTGATCGGACTGATTGCCATGGTCACGCTGACCATAGTGCCCAGAGTCCTGGCGCTGTCTTTGTTGTTCAAGGTGTTCGGTGCAGAGCTGCCATTGATTTATCTGATCTACATTGCCGTTTTTTCCAACCTCTTCGTGATTTCAGTCACTCCGGCCAATCTGGGCTTGAGGGAACTGGTTATTCTGTTGCTGGTAGGGCATCTCGACATTACGGTTGTCCAACTGATCTGTGTGTTGCTGGTCGATCGACTCCTTCATTTCGTAGTTGTGCTGCTGCTCAGCTTGGGTGGTTGGCACCAGCTCCGACAGAACAAAGCCCCACAAACTTCCCCCGTATAATTGCATCCTATGTCCCAGAACCAAGACGATTTTGACGAAATCCCCAGCATTGTTCCCGAGCGGGACGAACTGGTCTCGCACCGCAAACGCAAGCGCGGTACTTCCGCCAACGGTGGCATGCCCCCCCGGCAGGAAAGTGTGGAATCCGGCACCAGCGGCTGGGTCATCTTCTTTATTACCGTTTTGTGTCTTGGCCTGATGGGGACAGGAGGCGTTGGGTATTACTTCTACAAGCAGGATATGGCCGCCCAGGAAGAACTGCTGAATGCGCAGAATCGTCTGATGCAGATCGAATCCCGCCTGAATCTGGTTGACCAATCAACGGCTGATTCTGCGGCGGATCTGGTCGAAAAGGTGAATTTCAACTTCTCCGAAATCGACAAGCTGTGGGCCGCGCGCAATACACTGCGTACTGAAGTTACCGAGATCGCCACAGGTGTGGCGGCCTTGAAAACTACCTCCGGCGAACTGCAAACGGCCGTTGGCAACCATGAAAAACTGCTCAATGACAACATCGCCTCCATTCAGGCGCGTATTGAAGAGATCAACCGTAATTTTGCCGGCATGGACAACCTCGGCCAGCAGCTGACGGTACTCAATGCCGACCTCAACCGGGTCAAAACCTCAATGACCTCGGTGGAGCAGGATGTTGAAAACCGGCTACGTACAGCGGAAGAAGACATCGAGTCGATCAATGTCTATCGCCTGCAGACCAACCAAACCCTGACGACCTTGCAGACCAGCATCAACACGCTGCAGCAGCGTGTTGGCCAATAGTTGGCGCCCAATATGAGCTCAGTAAATCACCCACCTTTGGCTTCAGCGTAAAGGGCCGGGACAGGGTAGTGCATTGCCGGGACCGTAGACGCACCGCAAGCGGCCAGCCACTCAGCAAAGCTTCGTGGCGTTCGGCTGCGCACCAAGCTGCGCTTGGTAAACGCTTGCCTCACCCCTGTGCACTTCGACTCGGGCCATCCTTGGCCCTCACACGTCCCTGCGGCGCACTACCCTGTCCCAGCCCTACAAGGCATTTGCTCAGGTGGGTGTCAATTCAACGTTAGACCATACACCACGTTGTTTCATCTTCCGTTCTAAGGGAACCCGCGCAAATCCAGACACTCACGGGAACATCAGCAATTCCTGAGAGGGAGGGCCGGGGATAATT
>CAMDML010000093.1 GCA_945902215.1 Klebsiella pneumoniae
TGGGAGGGCCTGGCCGGGGATGCTTTTTTGCTCCGCCCTCCTGGCGGTCGACTTCGGCGCTCAACTAACCCTTGCCGGGACGCAACCCGGCAAAGTGCGCCGCTCGCGGACGGGCTGCGCAAAAAACCATCCCCGGCCCACCCTCTCAGGAATTGCTCGAGTTCCCGTGGGTGTCCAGCAACACAGCAACACTCAAGAAAAAATAATCCGCTCCCGCTTCAACATACGAGTAGCAAGCGCAATAAACACCAAACTCCAAAACAGCAGCGCCAGCACCGCCACCGCCATATCCAGCAAAGCCGGGGTGCGGCCGCTCAGCACATCAGTCAGCAACATGTTCTGCCCAAGCATGGGCACCAGACTCATCCACAACTCACGGCCCGTAGTGTTCATGATGTTGTAGAAATACGGTAGCATGGGCAACAGCGACATCAAGCCAATGTAAATCTGCGCATCCTTGAACGACTTGGCGAAAAGACCGACAAACATCTGCAGTGAGGTAGCAAAAAACGCCACCGGCACAGTCACCAGCAACATCCCCAACACTTCCTTCGGCCCAATCAAAAAGCTCACCCCCAACTGTTCCAGCGGCACCTGGCTCATGGCAAACAGGTTGCCGGCCATCACCAGCACCAGCCCAGTCACCGAGAACAAAGCAGCGGCGAACCATTTGCCGAGCACAAGACTGCTGCGGTACACAGGATTTACCAGCAAGGGTTCCAGCGATTTGCGCTCGCGTTCACCGGCCGTGGCATCTACCGCTATGCCAACGCCGCTCATAAACGCTGCCATAATCACGAACATCGGAATCATCGACAGCAAGGCTTGGGCGCGTGCCTGCGACGAGGCCACATCTATACGGCCAACCGTTACCGGCCGAATCAGCGCCGGATCAATGCCGCGAATCATCAGTCGCAAGGCCGCCGTTTCCCGCCCCCAGCCATCAATCAAACCTTGTACGCGGCCCACCTTTGCGCCCGATGCAGTGCGTGAACTGTCGAACAGCAGTTCCACATTCACCGCGTCTGAATCCGCCACCCGTTGGGAAAAGTCAGCTGGAACAACCAGCACAAAATCATGTTCACGGGCCGTGATCTGCGCCCGGATGGTGGCTTCCAGCGCCGTAGAGTTAGCCACTTCCTGTGGTGACAATGGCGTAATCTTGATACCGTTCTGCTGCAGATGATCGATCAGATCCGGCGCATACTCCGCGCCAGCAACCGGCAGGGTGATATCCAGAGCGCGTTCGCCAATGTCGATAATCATGTTGAACAGGAAATAGATCATCAGCGGGCCCAACACCGGCAAGATGAACAATCCGGTCACAGCACGCCGGTCCCGCGAGGCATCGCGCAGTTCTTTCTGCAGTACCGCCAGCCAGGGTCTCATGCTTTCACCAGGGCCCTAGGGTCCACAGTCATAGTGCCCACTGTCATGTTCACAAAAGCATCTTCCAGATTGTTGTCGCCGGTATGGACCAGCAACTGTTCCAGCCCGCCCTGATACAGCACCTTCCCTGCCGCAATCACAATCAGTTCGTCACACAGCGCACTGATTTCCTGCATGATGTGCGACGACAACAGCACACATTTGTTGGCCGCTTTAAGCCCATGCAAAATACCGCGCACGCTGCGGGTGGTCATTACATCGAGGCCATTGGTGGGTTCGTCCATGATGACATTCTGCGGGTCGTGTACCAGCGAACGGGCCAGACACACTTTCATACGCTCGCCCTGCGAATACCCTTCCGCACGCCGATCGGCAATGTCTTCCATGCCCAGTTGGGCAATGAGACTGGCTGACCGGGTGCGCACCAGCTGGGTGTTCATACCGCGCAAGCGTGCAAAGTATTCGATGTGTTCGCGTGCGGTGAGCCGCGGATACAGTCCGTGGGCATCGGTCATCACGCCGATAAGACTCTGCGCAACGAGCGGTGCCTTGAGCACATCGATGCCATCTACACTGGCGCTGCCAGCATCCGCTTGCAGCAATCCATACAAAATGCGCAAGCTGGTCGACTTGCCCGCGCCGTTATGGCCCAACAAGCCGGTAATGGCACCATCTTTCGCGGTGAAGGAAACACCGTCCACCGCTGTAATCTTGCCGAAGCGCTTGACCAGGTTCTGCACGCTAATCATCGCTTGCAGCACTCCCGCCAAAGGTCGTGAAGAAGGGGCGCTCCTTGAGATTGGCGAAGCACGTGGTATCGAGTGCCGCCAGATCGGCGGTTTCCACTAGTTTGCTAATCAGTTCAGTCGTGCAGCCATAACCAAACACACCATGGCCAACGCCTGCCGCTTCCAGATGCAGTGAATTACTCAGGGTCGCGGCCACCTGGTCACCCCAGCGCCGTGGCGTTACCGGGTCTTGCGTGGCGGAAAATATCAACACCGGTTTGGCTGACACCACCGGCGCGAAAAATTCCGGATCCAGGGTGCGCGACGGCCACACCTTGCAGCCTTCCACGCGTGGCAGCACCAGCATGTCGTAAACAAATACGTTTTCATCGTTTGCTGCCGCGGCCAGTTGGTCTTGCGGAATCAGCGGCACATCTTCACTGCAAATTACGGAGTAGTGCATACCGATATTCAAACTGGCACTGGTATTGTTCATCCAGGTCAGCACCTGGAAATTTCCGCTGTACAACTGCTCGATATACAAAGGGATCAACCGGGTGGCTTCGCGGCTGTAGAGCATCTGGAACAGCAGGCTTTCGATAATCGGTGTGCGCAATTCGAATTCGGTAAGGCTGCCGTCGTTCTGGTCGCGCACGCTGATGGTAACCGGTGTGCGGTAACGCTCATGCAATTCACCATAATGCTCCGGCAACTGCGGAAACGCCGCGGCACAGGCGGTCTCTTGTGTGCACAGGGTAAGAATATGATCCATGGCGCGCTTGCCATCACGTGCGGCTTCCAGTGGCAGAATGCCAGGCGGGGCCACACCATCTATAACTACCGTGCGGGTACTGTCAGGAAAATATTTCAGGTACATCAGCGCCACACGTGTGCCATACGAACCGCCCCACAGGTTGAACTGGTCGTAGCCAAGCCAGAGGCGGATCGCATCGAGATCGCGCACGGCGATGTCGGTGGTGTACCAGCGCGGATCGGCGTCGATGCTGGCCAGACAGTCCTGCAGCAATTGCGTCTGCTGTTCGAGCAACAGTTCCGAAGACGCCGACAAACTGTCTTCGTCCGTGGCGAAGTCGCAATTGAGCGGACTCAGTGCCCCGGTACCGCGCTGATCAATCAACAGAATGTCGCGGTCGCGGCGAATACGCTCGAACGCCGGCACCACCTGCAAAGCATCCACCGTTGCGGCCTGGCCGGGGCCACCCACCAGAATCACGAAAGGATCCGGTTCCGGCAGCGGCCGAATCGCCGGCACCACCATGACCTGCAAGTCGATCTGGCGACCATCGGGTTCATCGGGATTTTCAGCGGTGCGGAACACAGCACAGCGGCTGCTGGCAACAAGCGCGGGTAGCAGGGTATCACTGGCGCGGGGGCAAGGGCCGAAGGTATCGCCCAGTTCCAGTTTGCGGGTTTGTAAGGCCTGCATGGCCAGTATGTGGTCGCGGCTGCTTTGGTCGCAGCCACTCAACATGAGGAGAAGAATGCACAGTGCTCTTGGCGCGCAACGCTTCATTGTATGACCACAGTTCACGGTGCCATAGCACTCCCCAATTCCTTGATGAAAGCGATGATATCCGCAATCTGTTCTTCCGTAACCGCTGCCGGCAACATAATGCTGTCAAAGCCTTCCACTACTTGTGCAGCAGGTTCAAGCATCGAAAGCCGTAAATAGGCGTCATCCACCACCGCGCTGCTGCCATCGTTGAACGTGCGGGTAGTACCATAAATAGAACCCGATATAGAACCTGCACTGACACGCCAGCTCGGCCCGATGCCGCGGCTGCCATCCAATGCATGACAAGCAATACAAGCATTGGCCGTCACCAAGGCCAACCCCCGCTCAGCCGCCGTTTGGGGCAGTGGTGATATAGACTCTCCATTAGCCGCATCAGCCCCGCCTTCCCCACAAGCCGTCAGCAGCAACACCAGTGATGTGGCCATGAGGATCGGCAAGGCATAGCGGATAAGCGGCGATTTCATGCGAAAAATTTCCCATTTGGGCAATCACGAACCCCGGTTCTTGATGACCTGCCGGGGAAGGCGATGCTAGACTTGCCGGCCTCGCAACGAGGGGTTCCGGCGCTAATTAACGGGGCCATGATAACAAGATCAGGACGTATTTTTAGATGGCGACCGTAGGCGAAATTCTCTGGCAACCCAGCCAGCAGTGGATCGACAACTCCAACCTGCAACATTTCAGAACCTGGCTCGACACCACGCGCGGCCTGCGCTTCGCCACCTATCAAGAGTTTCGGCTCTGGTCGGTGGAGCATCTCGACGATTTCTGGCAAGCCGTGTGGGACTACTTCAAGATTAAAGCCAGTACCCCGCCCACCGCGGTGTTCGGCAAGCGCACCATGCCGGGTGCCGACTGGTTCCCCGGTGCACGCCTGAACTACGCAGAACATATTCTCCGTAATGAGAAGCCCGGCAAAACCGCACTGTTGCACTCCAGCGAAAACAGCCCGCTCGCCGAGTTGAGCTGGACTGAACTCGCCGCCAACATCCGCAAGCTCGCCACCCAACTGCGCGCACTCGGCATTAAACCCGGCGACCGTGTGGCAGCTTACCTGCCCAACATTCCTGAAGCAGTCACTGCTGTGCTTGCTACTGCCAGCATCGGCGCCATCTGGTCGTCATGCTCGCCCGACTTCGGCACACCGAGCGTGCTTGACCGTTTGGCGCAAATCGAACCCAAGGTGTTGTTCTGTGTAGACGGCTACTACTACAAGGGCAAGGCCTTCAACCGCAAGCAGGAAGTGCAGAACATCATCAAGGCGCTGCCATCGCTGGAGAAGGTCATCTACCTTCCTTATATGGACAAGAGCGACACCGTACTACCGGTACCCAGCGCAATACTGTGGCAAGACCTGATGCAAGGCGCCGAAGTCGCCGCCAAAGATTTCACCTTCGAACAAGTACCGTTCTCGCACCCCCTGTGGATTCTGTTCTCGTCTGGCACCACTGGCCTGCCCAAAGCCATTGTGCATGGCCACGGCGGCATTCTGATGGAACAGCTCAAGCTGTGTTCGCTGCACTACAACCTCAAACCCGACGACCGCATGTTCTTCTTCACCACCACCGGCTGGATGATGTGGAACTTCGTGGTCAGCTCCATGCTGGTGGAAGCCCGCCCCATTCTGTACGACGGCAACCCCACCTGGCCAAACCCGGAAACCCTGTGGGAAATGACCGACAAGGCTGGCGCCAAACTGTTCGGTGCCAGCCCCACCCTGCAACAAATGCAGGAGAACGCCGGCATTGTGCCGAAGAATAAATTCAAATTTGAAAAGCTTGGCGCCATCATGCTGGCCGGCTCGCCGGTGTCGGCGGAATGCACCGAGTGGTTCTACAACAACGTAAAGGCCGACATTTTGGTTGGCCCCGGCAGTGGTGGCACCGACATTTGTTCCGGCTTCTGCGGCCCCATGCCCGGCATGCCGGTGAAAGCCGGCGTTATCCAGATGCCGCATCTTGGGGTAGACCTGCAGGCATTCGATGACAAGGGCAACTCGATTCGCAACGTGGTTGGCGAATTCGTGGTGACCCAACCCATGCCGTCCATGCCGCTCTACTTCTGGAACGACCCCGGCAATGTGCGCTACAACGAAACCTATTTCTCCGACTACCCCGGCATCTGGCGCCAGGGCGACTATTTCATGATCAACGATGAAGACGGCTGCTTCGTACTCGGCCGCTCCGACGCCACGCTCAACCGCTATGGCATTCGCATTGGCACCGCTGAAATCTACCGCAGCGTGGCCGGAATTACCGACGTGGAAGATTCCATCATCGTCAATCTCGACCTTCCGGGTGAAAAGTTCTACATGCCGCTGTTTGTAAAACTCGGTGCAGGTAAACAACTAACTGAAGATCTCAAGCAACGCATCAACCAGAAACTGCGCGCCGACTACAGCCCCCGCCATGTTCCCGATGCAATTTTTCAAGTAGATGAAGTGCCCTACACGCTCACGGGCAAGAAGATGGAAGTCCCTCTGCGCAAAATCCTGATGGGTGTGCCGGTAGCGAAGGCAGCCAACAAGGATGCCATGTCCAACCCCCAGTCCCTCGACTGGTTCGTTCTCTTCCGCGATGACCAGCAGGCTTACAAACTGTAGATCAACCAGCAGCTACAGACTCCAACATTCCTGCGGCCTCCCCACGCCATTACATAAAAGATGGTGGTTTTTAGCGTTGATTGCTGCCACTACCCACCTTAGTACTAGAGTAGTACCATCTGCACGCTCTGCAAAGGACGTCAGTTTTTTGCACAAGGCGCTTTCCATAAAGACAATAATGTCTGGTTAAAGCCTCAATACCTTTCGAGCAAACGAACTCAGGGAAGTGTTGTCGTCCCCATAACCCGCTTGGAAAAAAGGTAGCGCACTATGCAGTTGTACCCGCCCTCTTACTTCGACGACACCGCCAACGGCTACAAACACATCAAGACTGTGCCGCTGGCCAGTGCGATGGGGGCCGAAATTCGTGGGGT
>CAMDML010000094.1 GCA_945902215.1 Klebsiella pneumoniae
CGCAGCGTGGCGCGCTGGTTGGCATCCGCGGCGCCGCCGTCCAGATAGACATCATGCAAAGACAGTACGAATGGAATCCCATTGATGCGCTCCTCGACGAGCAAGCTTGTCTCCATTAATTCGATCTGGACGAGGTCGACCCCATACGCTTGCTGCAACTTGCGCAATTTGTCCCGCAGCGCGCGCGGAGCGTGAGTACGCATTCGCACCGGCAGTGCTTCCAGCGGCTGGCCCTCCTTGTCGTTGCGTGCCTGTAACAGATGCGCCAACTGAAAAGCGGCAAGGTCTTCGGGCGCGCAACCCGTGTAGGCCTGCTGTTCATCCGATAGCAGGATCAGATTGACGTAAGGCCGCAACCGGCACGCGAGTTCGGCGATCCGGCGCGCGCCGCCATGCGCGGGCGGAAACACGGCGAACGGTGTCACCCAGAGAATGGTCGGCAGTTCCGGGCGTATCGGGGAATAACACCGGTGCACGATCGACTCGTAACGAAAGCCGCACCTTTTCGCCGCATCATTCTGCCCGCGCATCCTCGCGATACCTGCGGCAACGCCCAGCCCGCACAATTCCAGCCGGGACTGCGGCGGCTGCGTGGACAAATGACCGATCGCGCGCAACCCGCCCAGGTTGGTAAAGTGATGCCGCAACTCGAACTGCAGCGCATTGCGCTCGACGATGCGGGCGATCTCCTCCGCCGCATACAGTTTTTTGATCGTGCCCCGATGCTCATGCACCGCGACCGAGGCCGGCACGAACACGCATTCGAGTCCCTCTGCCCAGGCGCGCGCGCCCCAGTCGGCATCTTCCCAATAGAACGGCGAGTAACCGCGACTTCCACGCATGTATTCACGTAGCAGGTCCGTCCTGAATAACGACGAGCCGCCGCCTGCATAGAGCGAGCCACGTGCAACTTGCGAAGTACCCGGATCACGATCGTAAATGACCGTGCGCGCACCGTCCACGTAGAAATCGCACCAGCCCGTTTCTTCACGCCGGCGCGTGGGATCAGCAAAGAATATCTGCGAGGCCAGCGCAAAAATTTCCGGTCCGCGATACGGCAACAGCTGTGCAATCGCATCGGGTGCTATGCGCATGTCGCTGTTCAACAGATAGACACTGGGATGACGCACGCGGCGCAAGCCGGCTTCCACTGCGCCGCTGAAGCCGAGCGGCGCGGCTGAAAACAGCCAGACCACATCGGGATAGTGTTGCTGCAGTGTTGCATACAAAGCCGCTTCGGCACCGTTGACCATCACGACAATTTCCGTCGGTTCGTCGATCTGTGCCAACGCCGCATGCGCATGCGCCAACGTCGCCGCCAGAAGCTCGGGCGTGCCGCGTTCCGGGATCAGTACGGATATGCCGCGCCCCCACGCCGTTGCTGCTCGCTGCTTTGGCGGCAACAGCGCGCGCAAGCGTGCGACCCACAGCGCGGCGAATACCGGGACGAACCGCCAGGACCAGTCGCGCAATTTTTCCCGTAGCGTGCGTCTCTTCATGCCAAATCTTCAAGTGCAAAAGGCAGCGCTTGTTCACGCAACGCGGCAGCCTGCAGCCGCAGCGCCTGTTCGGCGAACATCGCGCACCAGGTGTTCGCATCAGGTACACCGGCGGTGAACCCGATGCGGCCTTCGGCACTGACGCGCTCGCACAGTGCCGCAGTAAACGCAGCGCGCGCTTCCCGGTAACATCCGGGCCGCTCCAGCAAACGCTCCAGAAACACGGCGATTCGCAGTGCCTGCGCAATGATATCGCTGCGGCGAATATCGGGCGTTTGCACGGATTCGGGCAAGGTACCGTCTGGTGCGCGCAACGCAATAATCTGGTCGAACCAGTGGGCAAGCTTGGTGTAATCGGCCTGCGGATACAGCAGGCAGCCTTCCAGTGCGTACAAGGTGGGGTGCAGCATATCAATCGCGTTGGTATCCGCGGCCTGCGCAATTCGCGCCAACGTTGTCCGGCAGATTTCAAACAGGGAGGGAGCCACCGGCGTATGCCTGGCAAACAACAGGATACGACTGGCAGTCTTCGCGGTAACACTGCCGCCGCGCGTCGACCAGCGCACCGGCAACTCCACACGGTGATCGGTGGTGGTGCAGGCATGCAATTGCGTATCCGTAACAAAGCATTGCAGCCAGTACAGCACCCTTGCCGCCACGGTGCCGGGCACCACAATCAGATTGTGCGCTGCGGCCCTGGCAAGGCCGGCAGCAATCATGGCGAAGTCGAAGGCAAAGAGTGCCTTGTTGCGCCAGTCTTCCGGCGCGGCATCGAGATAAACCCGGGTGAGCGGCGGCGTGGCGCTTTGCAGATAGCCCTGCAACCACTGCAGCGCCGCCTGCGCGGAGGCGCGATTGCGCAAATCCGGCGTGTTCAGTGATGCCAACCAGTGCAGGTAATAGCCGGTGATCTCGCCATACACGTATTGATGGCTGCCATCAGGCCGAATGCTGCCCGCGACCGCACCGGCTTCCGGTTGCACCTGCCTCTGCACCGCACCCTGACTGAGGAACTGCCGCAGACATGTCGCAGTGAACTCCACCTGCGCGGCGTCGGCTGTCATGCAGCAGTCTCCTTGTGCTTCAGCAACGTGTGCAGCACACGCGCGGCAGTCTGGCCGTCGCCGAAAGGTGCCTGAGCATCGAAAGCACAGGCGGGCGGGCGCGCTGCGTGCAGACGTTCCATGCAGGCTTGCAACAAACTGTCACGCTTGCTGCCAACCAGTTGCACCACACCATTGAGCGTGGCTTCCGGCCGCTCCGTTTCGGACCGGGTCACAAGCAGCGGCGTGCCGAGATATCCTGCCTCCTCCTGGATCCCCCCCGAATCGGATACCACCAGGCTGGCTTCCCGCAGCAGGGCAATAAACGTGCGGTACGGCAGCGGTGGCGTGAGAAGCACCCGTGGATGGACGGCAAGCAGGCGCCGGATCCGCGTACCAACGACAGGATTCGGATGCACCGGACACACCAGGCACAGCTCTTCGTGTTGCGCCAACAAATCCAACATTGCGTTGCAGATGTTGAGTAATCCGTGCTGGTAATTCTCGCGGCGATGCAGCGTCATGACGACCAGACGTCTGCCATGCGCGGACCAGGGAATCACTTGCGGCAAAGGGCCTGCCAGGGTTTCGCGCAACAGATCGACGATGCTGTTGCCGACCACATGAATCGCGGCAGGATTCACGCCCTCATCAAGCAAGTTGGCTGCCGCGCGCGGCGTCGGCGCAAAATGCCACAGCGCCAGCGGTGTGATACGCCGGCGGAAAGGTTCTTCCGGGAACGGTCGCATCGGATCGCTGGTGCGCAACCCTGCCTCCAGATGCGCCAACGGCAAACGGCAATCGTTCGCCGCCAGCGCACAGGCGTAGGCTGTCGACGTATCCCCTTGCACGAGCACTGCGTCCGGCCGTTCCTGTTCAAGCCAGCGGCGGGCATGGCTGCGCATATGCGTAACGCTCTTCGACAGCATCGATGCAGGTGGAATCGCGGGCAGACTGGCCGCAAGCGTAAGGTTCAGATGTGCCAGGGTAGCGGCGACCATGTGCGGATGCTGGCCGCTTGAAACAAGTGCCAGAGCGAAGCGCTCATCCGCAGCGGCCAAGCGGGCCAGCGGAGCAAGCTTCAGGCATTCAGGCCGGGTACCGGCAAAACAAATCAACCGCATCGGGCTGCCTGGCAACCGGTTGCAAACACCAATGGAGTTATCATTAATCTGCGTTTCGATCCGGTCCGGCTGTCATCACTTTGACAAGCGTACCTCTTCCCATATTCATGATCACGGCTTGCCTTGCCCGCCCGGTATTCCGCGGGCAGCGCCAGCGGAATGGCATGGATTGGACTGCAAGTTCTGCCTTGTGTCCACCATATGTTTATGAACCCGGCGAGAAGCAGGAAATACCCAATATCGGCAGATTTTGGGGTAGAATTCGTCCGTTTTTCGCGCAGGGCCTATAGCTCAGTTGGTTAGAGCAGGAGACTCATAATCTCTTGGTCCCAGGTTCAAGTCCTGGTGGGCCCACCATTTCTCCCAAGCCCGCTGATCCAGTGCAATTGCATTCCGCGTCCTTGAAGTACCAGACTACAACCATGCTGGTGTCCGGTTTTATTGAACCACTACAGGCGGATGTGCGGCTTCAAGCGCATTTATGGCTAAAGGCCTGCCAAAATAATAGCCTTGGTACGCGTTACAGCCCATTTCCGCCAAATAATTTCGCTGCTCGAGTGTTTCAACCCCTTCCGCAATAACGGTTAAGCCCAGGCTCTTGGCAAGGACAATAATGGCTTTAGCGATGATCGCATCGTGGGGGTCTCTGGCGGATTCAGCCGCGAAGTGCATAACAGTTCAAGCAGCAAGTGCCGCCAATTCTTCTTGCATTAGTGCTGCCGGCGTTTTGAATTTCAGCGTCTTCCTCGCTCTATCATTTAACTGCTCAACAGTGTAGTGGTCAAGACGTCTGAGAATTCGCTACGTAAACGGCGAAGCGCAAGTGCTTCGCCGTTTGCTTTCATGCGACAGCCGGGCTCAGCTCAACGGCTCACCTGCAGGCTGTCTCCGGGACCGGGGCCTTTGCCAGGACCGCTGCCAAGGATGTCACCGGTGGAGACCAGCTTGATCCACAGCGAACCATCACCTTTGTAGTACGAGGTGGCGCTGGCCATGCGCAGCGCATCCAGGCTGTCCACCGCCGCACCTGAGGCAGCCGTTGTGAATCCCGGCAGCTCAAACATTACCCACGAACCGGTATCCAGTTCCTTCACGTTGATGTTCAAGTTTGGCCTTTCGGTGATCACCTTGTACTCGCTGTCTGCACGAACGTTGGTTTCACCGTCGGCAGTGAACTCATTGCCACTGCGGCTGAGTACGACCGGCGGCCCTGAAGGCGCACGGTTGCCTCTGATACGGCCACCACCCGGAGCGATTGCAAAAACCGGAGGTGCAGGGGGTGCTACTGGAGGCGCAGGGGGCGCTGCTCGAGGGGCGCCTGCACCGGGACCGCCGCCGCCACCAAAGCCAACAGCACCGCCACCGCCGCCAACAGTCATGCGCCCGACATCGCCCGTGCACACCGCAGCGTTCCAGTCGGACTTGACCTCACAGTGTTCGTCGACGTTGATGGCCTCGGTGCCAGTGATGTTAACGATGTATGAATTGGGAACACCGGTGATGGTGCCGTCCTTGTCGTTGAACACCGAGGTCTTGTAGACGGTATTGCCGTAATCATCGTTGCTCCACCGGTTGTCGATCGGCGGGAAATACACCGGCTTGGCATTGATGAATGTCGAGCGCTCTACGGTGTTGTTGGAGCTCATGCCGAAGCTGGTAAACAGCAGGTAGGAGATCGCTCCCGTCTTGCGGGTGGCGTTGTCCTGGTAGTTCACGAAGGTGTTGTTGTCGAGTTCATGATGGTAGTCATAGAACTCGTAGGCGCGGATCGGGAAATCCGCGACGTCGGGCTGCGGCAAGCTGCGGCCGTATGCAATCTCCGCCGGCGCCCTGGGGTTGCCGATGTTCTCGCTTTCGCCCACGAACAGCGAATCAACCACGCGTGACGTATAGGCGGATTGACCAAAGAGGCCGGACGCATGCGTGAAGCCGATGCCGTTGTCGGCCATCTTCAGGCCCTTGTACAGGTGCAACTCGCCTCTGGCCCAGATGCCGTTATTGCGGTTTTTGTAGCTGGTGAAATCCTCGACTACGGATTCCACTTGAGCACTGGTCGCGTCCGCAGGATCGACGAGGGAGATAAACCCGCCGACAGCGAAATGGCCGTCCGCCCTCGGGGCGCGGTCGCCCATGAAACTGTCAAAGTTCGAATGGGAGACATTGCCCTTGAACTCGCGGAACTTGGTGCGCCGCGGCCAGGTTGCTTTGCTGATATCCGAGTCGGCAAACGCGCCGGTCGGATGCTCCGGGAAGGCGAACCAGAAACCGGTCGCGTCAGAACCCGCGGCCACGTTGTTGCGGTAGGTGTTGTCCGGATTGGTGATCCAGAAAGACGACACCGTGTTGTCCGAAGGGATCAGGATTTCCGTGGAGTCCTGGCCGGTGGTCTTGAAGTTCAAGCCGTCCGCGGACGCTCCGAACGGGGCAAGGTTGGTCGGGTCGCAGGGCAAGCTCGTGTGGCACTTGGTCTGAATCACGAGGTTGCTTATAAACTGGTTGCCGGTCTCGATGCCGTCTTCCATGAAGAAACAGTGGCCCACGGTGTTGTAGGTCACGTTGTTCTCGACCTGCAGGTTGTTCGTGCCGTGCACGGTCACGCAGCGGTTGTAGGTGTCATGGATCGCGGCATTCCGGATGTACTGGCCCGCGCCGGCGTCTCCCACCAAATGCCAGTGGATCGGATAGCGCGCAAGCTCCAGGTTCTGACCCATGCGATTGAGCTCGACGCCGTCGACATACATCTTGCTCGTGACCATCGCCATGATGTGGCCGCCGAAGAAAGTCTCTGCCGCGTCTTCCGAAGCCTGCACCTTGATGTTGCGCGACAGCAGCCCGACTTCGCCGCGTTCATCCAC
>CAMDML010000095.1 GCA_945902215.1 Klebsiella pneumoniae
GTCTGCGTGCCGGCAACCTGCACTGGGCCTGGGACAAGTCGCAGCCGACATGGTGGGGTTTCATCCCGCGTGAAGGCGATGGCAGCGACATCCGCTGGTTCAAGGGGCCGGCCAGCGTGGTCATGCATACGATCAATGCCTTCGATGACGGCAACAAGGTGGTCGTCGACGCGCCAATCAGCGATGGCAATCCGTTCCCGTTCTTCCCGCAGATCGATGGCTCGCCCTGGTCGCCGCAACTGGCACAGCACACGATCCGCCGGCTGGTCTTCGATATGGATGCGACCGGCGACACGTATCAGGAAACAATTCTCGACCCGACCGACATCGCCGATCTTGCGCGCGTTGACGATCGCTTCCTCAGTCTGCCGTACAAATATGTCTACTCGATGATGAGCGATCCAACCCAGCCCTACGACGCCGCGCGTGCCGGTGCCGGCAACCGTGTGGTAAATACGTATTTCCGCTACGACCTCACCAACGGTGAATGGAAAAAATATTTTGTCGGCGATGTCCACAACCTGCAGGAACTGAGTTTCATTCCGCGCAGCGCGACCGCGCCGGAAGGCGACGGCTACCTCATCGGCACGGCCAGCAACTATGCCGACATGCGCACCGAACTTGTTATTGTTGATGCCACGGAGATGACAGAGCTCGCGCGCGTGTTCCTGCCGTTCCGCATGACGCCACAAGTACATGCACGTTGGTACAACAGCCAGGAACTGCCATTCAGCGACCAGAGCATTGCGCCGTACACGGGTCGGGTACAGGGAGCGTGACAATGAAACTGACCAGACGTGGTTTGCTGCAAGGTATCGGTGCCACGGCCGCGCTGCCGCTGGTTCCAGCCGCTGTTTCTGCTTCTGTAGAACCACAGAAAGATGCTGCCTTCGATCCCGCGCGCCAGCCACAACGCGCGGTCTTCCAGCAGCAGGTTTATTTCAATTTCGATGGCAACGGCGAGGCCTATACTCCGCCACTGAATCAGCAAGTCCAGGAGCAAGCAAAATGAAAAAGAGCATATTTCCCGTCATGACCCTGTTATTGGGTCTTTGCAGTACTACAGCTTCCGCCGACTACGCCAACGACCGCGCCGAAATCGAAAACCTGTCGAACAAGTACATGGTTGCCGTCGATGCCGGCGATATCGAACTGGTAATGTCCACATGGCACGAAGACGGAGTATTGGAGTGGGTATTCGGCGTCGAGCACGGCAAGGCCGAGATTCGCACTGCCATGTCCGGGTTTGGCGGCGCGCGTTATGAAGCGATTCTGGATGGCGCCACTTCCCGGCCGCGCACCCGCCACCAAATTATCAACCACGTGATTGACGTGGAGGGGGACACCGCGACAACAACGGCCTACTGGTTCGCCATGACCAACCGTACCCCGCAGAACGATGTGCAACTACTCTATATGGGCCACTACGAAGACATCCTCGTGCGCGAGAACGGCAAGTGGCTGTTCAAGAGCCGCAAGGTTTTCAATGAGTCGCGCGACAACAAGAGCCTCTGGTACCCGGAACTGGGCGAGATTGATCCGCGCACCAGAATGCCCCCAGTAAGTGAATAGACTGCAAGCGAATAGACAATAGTCAGAGAGGGATATGACCAATCGCAGAGAGTTTATCAAGTCAGGTCTGGTGCTATCGGGTGCCACGCTGCTGCTGGCAGCGCCGGCGCAGCTTGCGGCGGCAGAGCTGCTCATTCCCGGACTCGAATGCTTCGTATTCGACAAACGCTTTGAAGCGGCCACTGCGATGGCGCAACTTGCCGCACAGCAAGGCATTCAGTTGGCTGAGATCGAAGGCGATTTGATGCCGCTCTGGTACGACCATCTCGACCTGCGCTGGCAACAAGAGCCGATGACGCTCGCGGGTATCACCACCGAAAAAGCCCTGTTCGTGCTGGAGACACTGGCAGCGGACCGGGGCATGGCTGTGGTGCACCGGGACGCGCATGAATCTTTGCCGGAAGTTGCGCACGCTGTCTTGAGCGATACTGCGCTGGTGTCCTGGATCATTGCACCGCGCGCTTCACGCTCACAAAACGTTTAATCAAGTCAAATAACAATATCGAACAATATCGAACTACAAGGGAACACAGCATGGCCGTATTGCCGCCCGGAGTAAGCACCGAACAATTCGCCTCAGCAATTACCCAGTTCAAGGAAGCGGTTGGCCCGGACTGGGTCTTCACCAGCGATGAAGACATCCATCCGTATCGCGACCACTTTTCCTATATCAAGGATCAGCCGGATGAACTGATACCGTCGGCGGCTGTCGCACCGGACTCAGTGGAGCAGGTGCAGGCCATCGTCCGCGTCGCAAACGAGTACAAGATTCCCCTGTATTCCATTTCCACTGGCAAGAACTTTGCGTATGGAGGGCCGTCGCCCAACGTGCGCGGTAGTGTTACGGTTGATCTCAAGCGCATGAACCGGGTGCTGGAAGTGGACGCCAAACGCAATTTCGCGGTCGTTGAACCCGGCGTCTCCTACATTGATCTTTACCGCTACATACAAGAGCGCGGGTTGAAAGTCTGGATCGATACGCCCGACCCGGGTTGGGGCAGTCCCATCGGCAATGCGCTTGATCACGGCATCGGTTACACGCAAGGTTTCTATCGCGACCACTTCGGTGCGCATTGCGGCATGGAAGTGGTACTACCCAACGGGGAAGTGATGCGCACCGGCATGGGCGCGCTGCCGGCCTCAAAGAGCTGGCATGAATACAAGCATGGTTTCGGTCCCGATCCTGCCGGACTGTTCGGCCAGGGCAACTTCGGTATTGTGACGAAGATGGGTTTCAGGTTAATGCCGCAACCGGAGCACTGGCGCAATGGCCTTGTGACCGTGCCGAAGCGTGCCGATTTCATTCCGCTGGTGGAAACCGTGAACTATCTCGCCGACCTCGGTCTCATCGGCGAACCCTGGTACGGCAGTCCGCTGCGCGCGCTGAACGGCAACACTGAATTCCGCGATGCAGCACTGGCCTTTAATGAAGCAGAGATGGATCGGCAGGCGGCAGCAGCGAACCTGCATTCCTGGCAGGTGGAGTTACAGTTCTACGGATCTGAAGGCACGACACTCGCAGGCTGGGAATATGCGAAAGAGCTGATGGCACGCAATATCCCGGGCGCACGCTTTACCGATGGCGAGTCGCTGCCGGTACCGCTGACCCGCGAACAGATCGCCTCCACTACTGGACCGTATCCAACCAACATGCGCCGCAACATTACCCAGGGCGTGCCCGGACTTGGTGTTTGGTACCAGACCAGTCGCTCCGAATTCAACCCGAACGCGTGGAACGAAACCCACATCGGCTTGTTCTCGTTGGTCGGACGCAGTGGTGAAGCGGTATTCCAGGCGCAGCGTGACTTTGCTGATATCGCACGCCGGCTGGAAATGCCGATGCCCGCAAATGCAAGCGCCGTCCCCGTAAACTGGTACCAGCACACCTTTCTGATGGGCAATGGCTTCGGTGCTGCCGGCGACAACACGCCGGAAGGCAAGCGTAAGGCCGCGCAGCTGCTGCGCAGAATTCTGGAAGAGAATGCGAAACTCGGTTATGGCGACTATCGCGCGCCGCCCATGCTGCAGGACGATGTGTCTGACCAGTACTCGTTCAACAATCATGTGTTGCGCCGCTTTCATGAAACCTTGAAGGATGCGATTGATCCGAACGGCATCATCTCTCCCGGTCGCGCCGGCATCTGGCCGATGGCCTTCAGTTCACTGCGAGGTTCGCTGAGAAAATGAGCAACCAGACACTTGCATGCAAGATCGCACTCGCTGGCTTGTTACTGGGCGCAGCCACTGTTCCTGTTTATGCGCAGGATGCAGAAGCCGTTGCGCGAGGTAATGCCAAATTCCAACACAGCTGTGAACCTTGTCACGGCCGGGGTGTGGGCGATGACGGTCGCCAGATGCTGCCCGGTACCGATGCGCTGCGGATCAAATACATGGGCTCGCTGCCTCCGGCGCTGGAGGACAGGACCGATCTTACTGCCGACGTCATCAAGAACTATGTGCGTCAAGGCTCATGGTCGATGCCGCCTTTCAGAAAGACTGAGCTCTCGGATGCGGAGATCGTCGACATTGCCGCGTACCTTGCGGAGAGGTCCAGCAAATAATCATGAAGCAAGATACAGACTACGACCGTCCCGCCCCCGGTGCGCTCCAAGTGGGGCAGGCGGTGGAACTGGAAATTATTTCCGAAACGGACTTGGGTTATAAGGCAGCCATTGATGACCGCTACGTGGGCCTGATTTATCGCAGCGAAATTTCCCAGCCCCTGCTGATTGGGCGTTACCTCAAAGGCTGGATCAAGGCGCTGCGTCCGGATGGCAAGATTGATCTGAGCATCACCATGCTGGACAGCGAAAGCCGCGAAGATCTTGACGAGGAAATTCTGCGCTATCTGCGCAGCAAGGGCGGCACTGCCGGTTTGTCTGACAAAACGCCGTCCGAAGAAGTGTTCAAAGTGTTCGGCACCAGCAAGAAAAACTTCAAGCGCGCCTTGGGCAGGCTGTACAAGAGTCGTGTGATTGTCATTGGTGAAGATGACATCAGCATTGCCGACACAACGGAGAAGCCTGCTTCTCCCTGGAAAAAATAGCAACCAAGCCAATCAACTGTCAGAGAACCCACAATGAAAGCATTCGTGAAACTTCCACTCGCTCTTGCGTCCTGCCTGTTGCTGCAACCACTTTCCGCCGTTGCCCAACCCGGCGCCGTGAATCCGCCGATGCTGGATTGCGGCATGCAGGGCGATGCCGAAGTCATCTGCGGCACGCGTTCACCGGAAGATTTTGAACTGACACCGGATGGCAAATTTCTGATCGTGGCGAAATTCGGCATGGGTGAAGGGCAGGCGCTGGATTTGTTTGATCTGAGTGCCAAGACCTTCGCAGCTATTCCCCTGTCCGCCGAAAAACGGGAAGGCTGGGGTGTGGCTGCTTGCACCGATTCCATTGGTGCCGAAGTTGGCGCGCATGGTTTGTCGCTCTCGCAACGCACCAGCGGGGAATGGCAGTTGTATGTGGTCAACCACAACGTGCGCGAATCCCTCGAGATGTTTGAACTGCAGCCGGAAGGCGCGAGCTGGAAGCTGGTATGGCGCGGTTGTGTACTTGCCGAGCAACCTTACAACGATGTGTCCGCGTTGGCCGATGGCAGTTTTGTTGCCACCCGTCCGACTGCCATCGTAAAAGAAGGCCAAAACCTCTTTGCCGGCGAACCCAGCGGCAACGTTGCGGTGTGGACTGCAGCAGCTGGCGAGCAAGTATTGCCCGGCTCTGAATATGGCTATCCCAATGGCGTGATGGTGTCACCGGATGGACTGTTTGCCTACGTCAGTGGCTGGACCACACGTTCCTTCCACAAATATGATCTGGTGAACAAACAGGAAGTGGGCAAAGCGGATTTCACCTTCATGCCGGACAACCTGACCTGGACCCCGGGCGGCAAGCTGCTCGCTGCCGGTATCAATGGGGTATCGGGCAACTGTCCTGAGACCTCAGAGAATCCCTGTATTCAGGGTTCGGTTGTTGCGGAAGTGGATCCAGCCACGCTGGCAGTAACGGTAGTGTTCGACAATGCAGGCAAAGCCCTGATCAACGGCACCTCAGTAGCCATTGAGGTGGACGGCTCGGTGTATGTCGGCTCGTTCCAGGGCACGCGTCTGGTCAAACTGCCCCGCTGATTCCTGAATTGAAGTCATTCGGGTCAGAGTAAAAATAATTTTTACTCTGACCCCGAATTGGCCAGTCTGGAAGCAAGTTGGCAGCTATCAATTTCCATATCGATATCCTTGTTGATGTAGGCTCCCTCTGCGGCAATATTTTCATCCAGCCATAGATTGTAGCCACTGAGCATGCCTTTGACCTCTTCAATGGCGGCACTGGATAGCGCCGCAATATCCGCTTCCACGCCAGTTGTTTCTTTCGCCATTTGTGAATCGATGAGCACGCCATGCTGAATGAAACGGTGGGCTTCATCCTTATAGCTTTGCGCCATGGCGGGTGAAATGTCGGTAGCCATGCCGGCCAGGATCATGTTGAGTGCGGTGCAGCGGGACATGACATCTGACATGCGCACAGGATCGGATTCACCCAAACTCCCCACCAGCAACTCTGCAATCGGCTTCCACGCCGGCTTTTGTGCCATTACCGGAATTGCGCCGAACAGCAGCAAGGCAGCGACCAACAAGGCCTGTTGTGAAGGTCTACGCGTCATCCCTGCGCTTCCAATGCCCTGATTTTCTGC
>CAMDML010000096.1 GCA_945902215.1 Klebsiella pneumoniae
TACATTGAATCATTCAACGGCCGCTTTCGGGATGAGTGTCTGAACGAAAACTGGTTCATCAACCTGCACCATGCAAGAGTGCTTATTGAGGCATGGCACAGAGAGTACAACGAAGAAAGACCCAAGAAGGCTTTGGGTGGTTTGACACCAGCAGCTTATGCGAAGCAGTTGGCAATGAAAGCAGTTAACATCAACCCCGGACTCTAAAGCCAAGTGCTACTGAAGATGGGGGGACGTCGACACCACGCCAACCGAGTTATTATTTGATAGTCGATTTGATAGTTTAAGACACCCTAAAACGAAAAAAGCCAATGAAATCATTGGCTTATTCGCTTTAATTGGCGGAGAGAGAGGGATTCGAACCCTCGATAGGGTTTAAGCCTATACGCCCTTAGCAGGGGCGCGCCTTCGGCCACTCGGCCATCTCTCCAAATCGAGCGCGTAATAGTACACACAGAGACACCCGATGACCAGCTAACTAAAGGCTCCCTGGCACTAAATTGCTACTCAGGAATTGCCCTTGTCGTCGCCTTTATCGTCGTCTTTCTCGTGGGCCTTGTTCGAGTCCCCGCCTTCTGATTCCTTGCGAATACGTTCGTAGATTTCTTCCCTGTGTACTGCCACGTCTTTCGGTGCATTCACACCTATGCGGACCTGATTCCCCTTTACACCCAGTACGGTAACTGTCACATCGTCACCGACCATGAGTGTTTCCCCCACTCTTCTAGTCAATATCAACATTTACAACCTCCCTTACATTCGGCACGCGAGACTCCGTGTAGAGACTCCTTGTCGTGCTGCTACCATTCAGACTGGATCTTTCAAGCCGAAAGCAGAGTGCAAAACCCTGACCGCAAGCTCCAGATACTTCTCTTCTATAACTACCGAGATTTTGATTTCTGATGTGGTGATCAACTGAATGTTGATCGATTCGGCCGCCAGAGCAGCAAACATCTTGCTGGCAATGCCGGCATGCGACCGCATGCCCACACCCACCAGTGAAACTTTTGCTACCTTGTTGTCGACCCTGACGCTGTCAGCGCCAATCTCCTTCGCCACCTGCTCCAGAATGCGGGCTGCCTTGTCGCCGTCCTTGCGCTGTACCGTAAAAGTAATGTCATTGATGTTGTTGTTGTCGCCAATGTTCTGCACGATCACGTCCACTTCAATGTTGGCATCGCTGATCGGGCCAAACACCTTGTAGGCCATGCCGGGTACGTCGGGCACACCAATAATGCTTAATTTCGTTTCATCGCGGGTGAAGGCGATACCCGCGATCAGGGGGTTTTCCATCATGCTTGCATCCTCTGAGACGATTAAGGTTCCTGGGCCATCGACAAAACTCGACAAGACCCGCAGCGGCACGTTGTATTTGCCCGCGAACTCCACCGAGCGAATCTGCAGCACCTTCGAACCCAGACTCGCCATTTCCAGCATTTCCTCGAAGGTGATACGGTCGAGACGCCTGGCTTCCGGCACTACCCGCGGATCGGTCGTATAGACGCCATCCACGTCGGTGTAGATCTGGCACTCCTCTGCTTTCAACGCCGCGGCCAAGGCCACGCCTGTCGTATCGGAACCCCCTCTTCCCAACGTGGTGATGTTGCCATCCTCATCCACGCCCTGAAAACCTGCTACTACTACTACTTTGCCTGCAGCCAAGTCCTTGCGAATGTTGGCATCGTCGATACTGACAATGCGCGCCTTCGTAAAGGCGCTGTCGGTCAAAATGCGCACCTGGGCGCCGGTATACGAACGCGCCGGGCAACCAATGCTTTCCAGTGCCATGCACAACAGGGCAATCGTGGTCTGCTCACCGGTGGCCAGCAGCACATCCATTTCGCGCGGGCTTGGCTCTTTCTGCAACTCATGCGCCATGGTTACCAAATTGTTGGTAACCCCGCTCATCGCCGACAGCACCACCACAAGATCGTGACCCTGTTCGCGGTACTTTGCGACCTTGGCCGCCACAGTGCGGATTCTGTCTATGGAACCCACCGAGGTTCCGCCGTACTTTTGAACTATTAGTGCCATTTCAGTGCTGCCATTTTGCCATTACCGAGCTTGATTTGACCAGCAAGTGTGCTGCCACGCGGCAGATTCCCCGCTATTCAATTACTCATTTAAAGGCGCCCTTTTACAGGCGCTGACTGACTTCCGCCCCAACCGCTGCCAATGCTGCGGCGAGTCCTGCCGGATTGGTGCCCCCCGCCATCGCCATATCCGGGCGGCCACCGCCTTTGCCGCCCACATGTGCAGCCAAGGCACCCACCAAATCTCCGGCCTTGATACGGTCGGTCAGATCCTTGCTCACCGCGACCACCAAACTCACTTTACCGGCTTCATTTACCGCCAGAACCACCACACACGAACCCAGTTTGTTGCGTAATTGTTCTGCTGTGTCACGCAAGACCTTGCTGTCCATGCCCTGCACTTCGGTGGCAAGGACCTTGATACCTTTGATCGTTTCGGCTTGCTCAGCCAAGTCCGCGCCCGCAGCAGCGGCAATTTTGCCTTTCAGTTGCTGCAGCTCCTTTTCGAGTGCGCGGTTGACGGCAACAAGCTGCTGCACTTTATCGACCACGGCATCGGGTGCCGCTTTTACCAACACAGCCAGACTTTGCAGCCGTTTTTCCTGTTCCCGCACCCGTTCAATGGCACCGGTGCCAGTCACTGCTTCTATTCGCCGCACCCCGGCCGCTATACCCGCCTCCTGCACAATCCGGAACAGGCCGATATCGCCGGTGCGCTGCACGTGGGTACCCCCACAAAGCTCAATCGAAAACACTTGAGGTTTAATTTCTAATATATTGTTTCCCATAGATATTACGCGCACAACGTCGCCATACTTCTCGCCGAATAGGGCCATGGCGCCGAGTTTGCGGGCGGCATCAATGGGCAACACCTGTTTGCTCACTTCGCTATTGCCCAATATCTGTCCGTTTACCAAATCTTCAATCTGCTCCAGTTCACTGTCTGTCAGAGCTTTGGAGTGGGAAAAGTCGAAGCGCAGATAATCAGGGTTTACCAGCGACCCTTTCTGCGTGACATGCGCACCCAGCACCTGGCGCAGGGCGGCATGCATTAAATGGGTGGCGGAATGGTTGAGCATGGTGGCCTGCCGTACCGCAGGCGCCACCGCCGCTGTCAGCGGCATACCGGTGCTCAGTGCACCAGACACTACTTTGCCATGATGCAAATAATGGCTGCCTTGCTTGCGGGTGTCCGTCACCGTGAACACACAGCCAGCGCCCAGCAACTGGCCGGTATCACCCACCTGCCCGCCGCTCTCCGCGTAAAAGGCAGTAGCGTCGAGCAACACAATGCCCTCTTCGCCGGCACCCAGTGTTGCCACTGCTTTACCAGTGCGATACAGCCCCAGCACCGTACCGTGGCTTTCCAACTGTTCGTAACCGTCGAAACGGGTGGCGACTTCAGAGTCAATTGTCAGCGCGGCATCGGCTTCAAAGCGGCTCGCTGCACGCGCCTGTTGTTTCTGCACCTGCATGGCCTGTTCGAAACCGGCGGAATCCACGGACAAGCCACGCTCGCGTGCGATGTCAGCGGTCAAATCCACGGGGAAGCCGTAGGTGTCGTACAACTTGAACACGACATCGCCGGGTATCTCTTTGCCTTTCAAACCGGCGATGGCGTCATTGAGAATCACCATGCCGTTTTCCAGCGTGCGCGAAAACTGTTGTTCTTCGCCCAGCAGCACGTCAGCAATGCGAGTCTGCGCTGCTACCAGTTCGGGATAGGCATCACCCATTACCTGCGCCAGCGTTGCCACCAGTTTGTGGAAGAACGCTTCCTGCACACCGAGCTGATGCCCGTGGCGCAGCGCGCGGCGAATAATGCGGCGCAACACATAGCCACGGCCTTCGTTCGACGGAGTTACGCCATCGCACACAAGAAAGGAACAGGAACGAATGTGGTCGGCGATGACTTTCAGCGAATTGTGATTGTGGTCTTTGGTGCCAGTGAGTTTGGCGGCGGCTTGCAACAGGGTTTGAAACAGGTCGATCTCATAGTTGCTGTGTACGCTCTGCATCACAGCGGAGATACGCTCCAGGCCCATACCCGTATCTACCGAAGGCTTGGGCAGTTTTGCCATGCTGCCATCGGCGGCACGATTGAACTGCATAAACACGAGATTCCAGATTTCAATGTAGCGGTCGCCGTCTTCATCGGGACTGCCGGGCGGCCCGCCGGGAATGTCGGCACCGTGGTCGTAGAAAATCTCCGTACAGGGTCCACAGGGGCCGGTATCGCCCATCGCCCAGAAGTTGGATTTCTCGCCCATACGCGTGAGCCGTTCAGGCGCAATGCCAATGTCGTTTAACCAGATGCTTGCTGCCTCGTCGTCATCCTTGAACACGGTGATCCAGAGCTTCTCTTGCGGAATGCGCATTTCAACGGTGAGGAATTCCCAGGCAAAACGAATGGCGTCATGTTTGAAGTAATCGCCGAAACTGAAGTTGCCGAGCATTTCAAAGAAGGTGTGGTGACGTGCGGTGTAACCAACATTTTCCAGATCGTTGTGCTTGCCGCCAGCGCGTACACAACGTTGCGAAGACGCAGCCCTTACATAGGGACGCTTGTCTTGGCCCAGGAATACATCCTTGAACTGGACCATGCCCGCATTGGTGAACAACAGGGTAGGATCATTGCCAGGGACCAGCGAACTGCTGGCCACGTCGGTGTGGCCCTGCTTCCGGAAATAAGCGAGGAATGCTCGGCGTATATCTGCGCTTTTCATGATTGCATGTACTTGTCGGCGGACCTTTAAAGGGCGCGCATTATATAGCCCTTATTGCACTACGCCCAGCAGCAAATGGCATAGCACGGCCACGATCAGAGCACCTCCGATATTGAGCCAGAACCCCGCCTTCACCATGTTCTCAATGGTGATATAGCGGCTGGCGAACACGATGGCATTGGGCGGGGTCGCCACTGGCAGCATGAAGCCCAGTGAGGTTGCAAGAACAGTGGGTACCATCAGGGTCAGCGGTGCCAGACCCATCGACACAGCGAGCGCACCCATCACCGGAATGAACATGGTGGCCGTTGCCGCATTGGAGGTCATCTCGCCGATGAACACGATGAACACCACGATGATCAGCGTCAACAGAAACACCGGCATCCCTTCCAATATGCCGAATTGACTCGCCAGCCATTCGGTGAGGCCCGTAATAGTGAACGCTTCGGCCAACGCGAACCCGCCGCCCATAAGCAGAATCACATCCCAGGGAATATCCTTTGCCGTGTCCCAATCAAGCAGGAAGCCACCTTTGTCACGCCCGGCAGGAATGATGAACAGCAGAAAGGCGCCGGCCATGGCGATGGCAGAGTCTGAGACCATACTCAACGCGGGTAGATTGATGAGTCCACGCAGAACCCAGCACACCGCCACCAATGCAAACACCCACGCCACGCGATTTTCTTCGGGGCTGATGCGCCCCATCTTCGCCAGTTCCAGTTCGATGTAATCACGTGCATCGGCATTGTCGATGGCTGCACCCTGCATACGAAAGAACACCCGCGTCAGCAAGAACCAGCAGAGAATGAGCAGGCATACCGACACCGGCACGCCCAGTTTCATCCAGTCGAGAAAGCCGATCTGCTGATCGTAGAGCCGGTTGAGCAAGCCAAGGAAAATAGCATTGGGTGGCGTGCCAATCAGCGTGGCCAGTCCGCCGATCGATGCCGCATAAGCAATCGCCAGCATCAACGCAATGCCGAAGTTGTCGGGGCCTGTCTGCACTTGCCCCGTTTTACGCGTACTCTCAATCACGGCAATACCCACCGGCGTCATCATCATCGCGGTGGCGGTATTGCTGACCCACATCGAGATCAGTGCAGTGGCCAGCATCATGCCAAGCACCAGCCGGTCAGGACTGCTGCCCACGCGGTGCACCACATTCAGGGCAATGCGCCGGTGGAGGTTCCATTTCTGCATGGCAATCGCAATGATAAAACCACCCATGAACAAGAACAGTATCTGGTCGCCGTAAGACGCGGTGACTTCCGCCGTGGGCATGACCCGCAACAGCGGGAACATGAAAATGGGCAGGACTGCTGTTATCGGAATCGGCAAGGTTTCCGCCATCCAGAAACACGCCATCAACAGCGCCACGGCCGCCACGCGCAGGGCTTCGGGGCTCATGCCCTCTGGTACAGGCAGCAGCAGCACCACGAGGAACAACA
>CAMDML010000097.1 GCA_945902215.1 Klebsiella pneumoniae
TCATGACATGCCGACTGTGCGTTCTATTATGCGCAACGCGGAAACCAACGAGCACTCCTTTACCTCACTGGTGCTCGGCATCGTGCAGAGTCCGCAGTTTACCCAGCGCGTCAAAAGCGATCCTGCAGCCGCAACTGCGAGTACAACAGCAAGCACAACAGCAACTGCAACCACAACTGCGGCACGCTAGGAACGGGAGCTAACACTATGGCCATTTTCATCAGCAAAAAGCATCTTTCCCGTCGCACCTTGCTACGCGGCGCTGGCACTGCGCTGGCTCTGCCATTACTCGACTCAATGCTGCCTGCCGCCACCGCTTTCGCGCAATCAGGCGCTGTGCCGCGCACTCGCTTCGGTGCCATCTATTTTCCGCATGGCGCCACGATGTCGCGCTGGACACCAGTGGATCAGGGCAAGAACTTCACCTTCTCCGAAATCCTCGATCCGCTCGCGCCGTTTCGCGAACAGATCAACGTCATCACCAACATGACCCATCCGCTGGCCTACGGTCCGGGCGGCGCCACCGGCAACCATAACCGTTCGTCTGCCTCGTACCTGAGCGGCGCGAAAGCGTTGTCCGGTGCGCAGCCAACTCTGGGGGTCACAGTGGACCAGGTGGCCGCGCGCCATCTCGGGCAAGACACGCCACTGCCGTCGCTGGAACTGATGATAGAAGAAGCAAGCCTGAGCTGCGGCGAAGGCCTCAGCTGCGCCTATCGCAACACCATTTCTTGGCAGAACGACATTTCGCCGCTGCCGATGCAGAACAACCCGCAGGTGGTATTTGAACAATTGTTTGGTGATGGTGCGACCCCGGAACAGCGCGATGCGCGCCGCACGCAGTCGCTCAGTTTGCTCGATTCGGTCACCGACCAGATTTCCAGTCTCGACCGCAAACTGCCCGCCGCTGACCGCGCCCGGCTCGACAACTTCCTGACCGACGTGCGTGAAATCGAACGCCGCATTGAACAGGCCGCCGCACGCGTGACCGATGACATCGCAGTCCCCGGCAAACCCACCGGCATTCCGGACGATGTTGATGCACACATCAAACTGATGTTCGACCTGCAAGTGCTGGCTTGGCAAACGGAAATCACCCGCATTTCCACCTTCATGCTGTGCAAGGAACTGAGCGGCGCCGTGTACCCGCAAAGTGGTGTGCGCGACAGTTTCCATACCCTGTCGCATCACTCCAACAATGAGGACAACAAGGCGCGTTTCGCGCAGATCAACCGTTACCACGTTAGCCTGCTCGCGTACTTCCTGGACAAGCTGAACAACCTCCCTGATGGCGACGGCACCTTGCTCGACAATTCATTGGTCATGTATGGCTCAGGCATGAGCGATGGCAACTCCCACAACCATGACCCTCTGCCGGTCGTGCTGGCCGGCCGTGCCGGGGGCGCTCTGGAAGGTAACCGCCATTTGGTGTTCCCCGAGCAGACCAACATGTCCAATCTGCTGGTGGCCCTGCTGGGCAAACTGGGCATCGCCCAAGACAGCTTTGGCGATAGCACCGCGCCACTGACGATCTAAGTCCCCACCGGTTCACAGTTCCGGAAAATCCCTTGTGTGGAGCCGGCTGTTCCCCTGCGCATGCACTAACACAACTCCTTGTTTCATGTTAGCATTCGGCCCAATTTTCCCGTACATAGGATGTCAGCGAATGCTCAAATCCTGCTTCGTTTCTGCCCTCAGCTCCATTGCTGTACTCAACCGTCTGTCGACTCAAGGCCGGGTCTTGCGGGTCGTGGCTCTTGCCGGATTCATGACACTCGCTCTCGCTGCATGTGGCGGCGGCGGCAGTGATACTCCGAGCCCTAATTTCGGTGGAAACAGCCTACCAACAAGCACCGCCGGAGCGGGCGGAACACCTACAACCCCCACTGGTCCAACCATTGGCAACGGCACTGGTACTGCCTATCAAGACGGGGTCATCAAGACTTCAGACACCACCCTCGATGTCGGCGAAAAAGCCCTGCTGAGTGTCAACGTTGTCACCGCAGCCACTTACAAAGCAACTTATACAGTTACATTTACGTCACCTTGCGCCACCGCCGGGCGCGCCTCTTTTGACCCGGTTGTCACCGTCAGCACCGGTTCGTTCACGGTCGGCTACAACAACATCAACTGCGATGGGCCGGATATTGTCACGGCAACGGTTAGTGACGGGGGTGATAAGGCTACTGTCACGCAGACCATGGTCGGTCCGCAGGTATTGTCTGTGACTTTCGTCAGCAGCACCTTCGATCAGCTGTCGCTCGCAGGCATCGGCGGCAATGAGAGTGCTGAACTGACCTTCAAAGTGGCAGGTCCTCAGGGTATTCCTGTCATCGGCAAACAGGTAACTTTCACCATCAACACCACGGCGGGTGGTGCTTCCATTCTGGCCGGGCGCCAGACAGGTATCACTGACACGCTGGGTGAAGTACGCACGATCCTTATCAGCGGCACCGTGGCTGGGCCGGTCAACGTGCTTGCGACGCATGCAGAAACTGGTCGTCAGGGTCTGTCTGCCGACATCATTATCTCAACCGGAGTGCCGGTAGCGAGTCGCTTCTCACTAACATATACACCCTTTAACCCGCCCGACGCCTTCGATACCGACGGGATAAAAGTAACTTTTAGCATCATTGCCAGCGATGCCTTCGGTAACAATCCTACCGATGGCACTCGCGTGAGTTTTGTGTCTCCTGAAAGCGGAAACATCCAGAATTTCTGCCTGCTGGCAGATGGTGCATGCAGCGTGATCTGGCGCAGTTCCGCACCCCGCCCCGCCAACTTGCGAGCGACCGTAATCGCCTATACGGACGGCGCTGAGCATTTTGTGGACAACAATGGCAACTCGGTGTTCGACGCCGCCGATGGCGCGATTTCAGACCTCGGCGAACCTTTCGCGGACGAGAACGAAAGCGGCACCTACAACCTTGGTGAATATTTCTTCGATACGGATCGCGACGGTGTTCGTGATACCGCGAACGGACTTTGGGATGGCCCCTGTCTGGATAAGGTCAATGTGGCAGCGGTGTGCACCGGGAACGACTCGGTCACTATCTACGCCACAAGAACTATCGTCATGTCAACGGATACCGCCCGTATCACTTCGCTGGGCACCTTTCCGGCCGTTGGTAACACGATCACCCTTGCCCAAGCCACAGGTGTCTCGTTCACTGGTATGGTGTTGGCCGACAACAATCTCAGCGCTGACACTCTGGGAGGCAATCCGCTGCCATTTGGCACGACCATCACCTTCTCGATTGATGGGGCTGGCGCCACATTGATAGGGCTGCCGGCGTCGAAGGTTGATCTCGCGACCGGCCCTACCGGACCTTACGGAATCGCCATCAAGGCCGCGACCGTGGTAGCTCCTGCACCGTTGCCGACCTTTGTGCGTCTGTTGCTCAGTGTGCAGGTCCCGGGCGCACCTCTGCAGCAATTCGCCTGGCCCTTGAATGTTACTTTCTAAGATTTTTTAGACCTGCGTGCTCTGCACGCAGAGAGGCAGGCAGAGAGGCAGGCAGGCCGGGGCTCTTCGGCTCAGCCGCCGCGCAGTACAAGGGTAATGTTGGCGCTGCCGCTGCTACCCTGACTCACACTGACAGCGCCGGCCACTATGCCGTCTGCGCTGTCCAGTTCCGCCAACCAAGCCAGCGCATCAGCAAAAACCACTTCATCCAGACGCACCTGTAGCTCACCATCCGCGCCCTGCTGAATGCGGGTGGGCTGGAAACTGCGTCCCTGCAGCGTCCGGTTTACGATGGCAGCAATATCCGCCGAGGCTGCCGTCTCATTGCCACGTCCCGCCTGCAGCGCCGAATAGCGTACGAGCAGCGCGTCCATCGCCTCAAGATTATTCTCCGATTCTGTCAACGCCGTACGTGCGGCAAGGTTGCTGCGATGCATCTCCCAGGACAGCAGGGAGCCCAGCACCAGCATCAATGCTGCTGAAGCCACTACGACTTGCAGTTGCCGGCGCGCGTTGAGTCTGGTGAAAATCGCAGGCATCACCCACCCACCTTCAGCCGCGTGCGGCTGTTTGCCCCATCGCTGGTACTGCCGAGCAGTTCAGCATTGAGACCCAGTTCCTGCAGCCGACTGCGCAACGTTTCCGCTGCAGCGAAGTCCTGTGTTTCCACCGTGAATTGCAGCTCGCCGCTGCTGCCGTCGTAATCAAAACTGGCCACCCGCGCCTGCGGCAATGCGGCCAGCACTGGCTGCATGCGACTAAGAAGTGTCAGAAAGCCCGGATGCGCACTGCCACCGAGGGCGACGATGGCCTGTTCGAGTTGCAAGCGCGGATCAACCACGGCGCCATCCGGCGCAACGCTGCGATAGCGCGCGACCAAGGCAGACTCGTTGGCCGCGATCTGGCGTTTTAGCTTAAAGGTTTCCAGCGCCGTGACACCGAGGTCCGCCAGCCAGAGACCGGCCAGCAACGCAGCCGCTACCCGCCACTGTTGCCACAAACGCGGCCATGGCAGGCGTGGGGCGTAGCGGTCCTGCAGCAGATTGCATTGCAGCGGCGTTACCGCAGCGGATCTGACGATGTCCCAGTATGCTTGTTGTTTAACACTAAGGCGGCTCTGGAGCAGCGTGGGCAGCAGCACTGCCACTTGCGTGTGCATTGCGGCAGGGATGTTCAGCAGGACTTGCGCCGGCGGCTCCATGCTTTCATTCAGCAACAGCTGTAATGCGGTGTGTAGATTGGCGACACTACAGGCAAAACCTCCATGCTCAGCGTGGCGGACGAGACAGGCAGCGGGGGCAGCTTGAACCAAAATAGTCCATTGCCCCTGCTGCCACGGCAGGTACAACAATTCCGAGGCGGCAGTTTGCACACCAAGTCCCTGTGCCGCCAATGCGGCGAGGAGAGACTGCAGCCACGCACCATCAATCGCACCAACGGCAGCCTGACCGTTACGTACCGGCCCGCTGGCTACCTGCAAGTGTTCAGCTGGCTCAAGCAACCGGTCTTCCAGCAACCAGGGCAGTGTCTTGTGCAGCAATTTTTCTTCCTGCCGCGTCACCGGTACTGTCGTAAGCAAACAGCGCACGGCCGGCAGTAGCAAGCTCAATACAGGAGTTTGTTTGGCGGTGGACGGCAACTGCCGCGCAAGCTGCGCAGCATCCAGCGCGCGACCGTCGGGCAATTCAAACTGTCCGGTATCAAGGCAGCGCAGCAGCACAGTAGTCATCCATTGTGAATACGGCACTGCCGTAGTGGCGGCTCAACACGGTCAGTTGCGGCACACCAACAGCATCAAGTACCCGCCGCAGTACACTTTGCAATTGGTAATGGCGCGCTTGCACCTGCATGTCGGCGGTCAGCAGAAAATACTCTGTGGTGAAGCCCACGCCTTCGAGCTCCCATTGCTGGGCCGCAAGCGGGCCGTTTGCAAACATGTCGAGGTTACGCAGTACGCCGCCCTGCGCACTGCGTGCCTGCGCCAGCAGGGCAGCAGCCTCAGGCGTAAGCGGCTGCAGACTGTCGGGATTATTGAGGGTTCTTAGCAGCATCGGTTGGGGCGCTTCGGCGCCGGTTGCCGCGGACGCGGTCAGCGCCGCATCAAGCGTGTTCAGATTGATATTGCCATTACCCCACACGCTCAGATGGGGAGTCAATGCCACGACCAGTTCCGGTGTCATGCCCTTGATCAGGTTCAGTTCGGTAACGCTGGCAAAGGCCTGGTTCGCCGGTCGGTAGGGTGGCGTCTGGCGCAAATACTCCAGTTCCTCGGCGCCGCCCGGATAACGCGGTGCATAGTCAGTATCGCGCCAGTCGAACACCGCATGCGCCAGCGCCACAGCAGCCAGACTGTCGAGGGGTTCTTCCAGATCGAGCGCTTGCAACAGACGAATGAAACGCTTTTGCGCTGGACTATACTCGCCATTGTTCTCGCCAGCCCCCGTACCGAGATCGTTGAGATTCAGGCGGCTCTGCAAATCAACAAGGCAAGCACTCAAGATGCCTTCCGGCAGCGGTATCGCCAACGGCTGTGCCCAGAATTCCAGCATGCTGTCCACCTCACTGTCGGCCTGCAGATCCCGCAGCAGCGCTTCCTTGGCTACCACTTCAGCGCCACGCAAATACACACGTGCCTGCTGCACCGCTGTCTGGTTCTCCACGGTGCGGAACAGCACGAGATAAGTCCCGCCCAACCGCGTTGCCAGCATCACCACCAGCAGTACGACA
>CAMDML010000098.1 GCA_945902215.1 Klebsiella pneumoniae
GGCAAGAAAATCTGCGCTGGGGTAGTGCTCCTTGATCTCTTGCGGAGTTCTCCACGTCGACCGCTCGATCACCACGAGCCAAGCGTCCAAGGCCTCCCCGGCATTTGCGTGCTTGTGACTAAATCTGGTCAACAGGCCTTGTGCATAAATTTTCATAACTCATCCCTGAGTTCCCATAATGGGAATTATAGTCCGACTTCCCATTTTGGGAACCGGCAATATTCGAACTGCCTGATAGTTGATCCGCTCTGCGCCTCAATTTAGTACGGGTTAACCATTTTCGCCTGTCTGTTTATGGCTCATGTATCACCAGAACCCCCGCTTTTTGGATAGCAGGGAACGCTGTTATGATCCCGCCCGACTTTAAGGACTCGCTCGCCCCATGCCCCAAGGCTCCCTCTACCTCATCTCCGCCCCCTCCGGCGCCGGTAAAACCTCGCTGGTGAAGGCCTTGCTTGCGGCTTCGAAGGAGGGTGGTTTGTGCGTATCGGTGTCGCACACCACCCGCCCCATGCGGCCCGGGGAGCAGGATGGGGTGAACTATCATTTTGTGGATGCGGCCACCTTCAAGGCGATGATTGGGCGCGGCGAGTTTCTGGAGCATGCCGAGGTCTTCGGCAACCTGTATGGCACCTCGAAACTCTGGGTGCAGGACCGCTTGAAGCAGGGTTGGGATGTGATTCTGGAGATCGACTGGCAGGGGGCGGCGCAGATCAAACGCATGTTGCCGAACTCGGTCGGAATCTTTATTTTGCCCCCGTCCCTTGTTGAGCTGGAAAAGCGCCTGACCACTCGCGGGCAGGACAAGCCCGAGGTGATTGCCGCCCGGATGGCCAAGGCGGTCAACGAGATGTCGCACTACCCCCAGGCCGATTATCTGGTCATCAACGACCGCTTTGAGGCCGCCCTGGCCGACCTGCAGGCCATTTTCCGTGGCAACCAGCTGCAGTTGCGGGTGCAGGCAGCCAGAAACTCCGCTCTTTTGGCCGCTTTGCTGGCCTGAATCAAGGGTTTACGGCTATAATCGCCGCCCCCCGCCCCACCCCGAACAACCACGCGCAGGATGACCCATGGCCCGTATTACTGTTGAAGATTGTCTGGAAAACGTTGAAAACCGCTTTGAGCTGGTCATGATCGCCAGCCGTCGCGCCCGCCAGTTGCAGACCGGTGGCAAAACTGCCCTGGTGCCGGAAGACAACGACAAGCCCACCGTGGTGGCGCTGCGTGAAATCGCCGCCAAACTGATCGACCGCTCCATTCTGAACGAAGTCATCCATGAGCCGCATGAAGAGTTGAGCGATTTCGTTGAAGCCGAAGCGCTGCGTAAAGCCCGTCAGGAAATCACCATTGAAGAAGCGATGGATGCCGAACTGATTGACGATGAAGATGCAGAGGGCGCCGCGCCCAAAGGCGCAGCCGCCGATGATGACGACGACGCGGAAGCACCCTCCGCTTCTGACGACGAAGCCGCCCCCGAAGAAGAATAAAACGCAGAGTAAACTTCGGTCCAACAAAGGCCAGGCGTACCAATCATGAACATGATGCCTGCAATCCAAAGCATTGACGCTCTGGCCTCCAACCTCTCGTCCTATCTCGAGCCTGCCCAGGTTAACCTGGTCAGGCGCGCGTATTACTACGCCGCCGAAGCGCACGACGGCCAGAACCGCCGCACCGGCGAAGCCTACGTAACACATCCTCTCGCCGTGGCCGGCATCCTGCTGGAAATGCACATGGACCATCAGAGCCTGATGGCCGCAATGCTGCATGACGTGATCGAAGACACCGGCCTTACCCGCGATGCCATTGCCAGCCAGTTCGGCGAAACCGTGGCGAACCTGGTCGACGGCGTCAGCAAACTGAACAAACTGAATTTCAGCACGCAGGCCGAAGTGCAGGCCGAAAACTTCCAGAAGATGGCGCTCGCCATGGCGAAGGACATTCGCGTGATTCTGGTGAAACTCGCCGACCGTCTGCACAACATGCGCACACTCGACGTGCTGGCACACGACAAACGCCGCCGCATTGCCAAGGAAACCGTCGACATCTACGCACCCATTGCCAACCGCCTTGGCATGCACAATATCCGCGTTGAGTTTGAAGAGCTTAGCTTCCAGATGCTGTACCCGATGCGCGCACCGCTGATTGAAGCGGCGGTGAAGAGTGTCAGCGGGCATCGCAAGGAGCTGGTTACGCAGGTGCAGTCTGCACTCGTGGCCTGTCTGAACCGGGAAGGGATGCCGGGGCGCGTGGTGGGCCGCGAGAAGCATTTGTTCAGCATTTATCAGAAGATGAAGCTGAAGCGCCGATCGTTCCGCGATATTACCGACGTGTTTGCGTTCCGCATCGTTACCGATTCGGTGGATACCTGTTACCGCATCCTCGGTGCCGTGCACAGCTTGTACAAACCAGTGTCGGGCAATTTCAAGGACTACATTGCCATTCCGAAAACGAACGGCTACCAGTCGCTGCACACGACCCTGTTCGGCATGCACGGCATTCCGATTGAAATCCAGATCCGCACTGAAGAGATGGAGTCGATGGCGAACAACGGCATTGCCGCGCACTGGCTCTACAAATCGTCTGACGACCGCCCGAACCAGAGCCACATCCGCGCGCGCCAATGGGTGCAAGATTTGCTGGAGATGCAGAAGCAGGCGGGCAACTCGCTCGAATTCATCGAGCATGTGAAGACCGATCTTTTCCCAGACGAAATCTATGTGTTCACGCCCAAGGGCACGATCATGGAGCTGCCGGCCGGCTCCACCGCCGTTGATTTTGCGTATGCGGTGCACACTGACGTGGGCAATTCCTGTGTGGCATGCCGCATCAATCGCCGGCTTGCGCCTTTGAGCCAGCCGTTGGAGAGCGGGCAAACCGTGGAGATTATTGCTTCAGGATCGCAGCCAAATCCGGCCTGGTTGAGTTTTGTGGTCACCGGCAAAGCCCGCAGCAACATTCGCCACTTTCTGAAAAACCAGCGCCGTTCGGAAGCCATTTCACTCGGCCGCCGCTTGCTCAACAAAACCTTGTCGAGTTTCGGCTATCACCTGTCGAATATTCCGAAAGAGAAAGTGGGTGGGCTGTTGAAGGAAGCCAATTTCGAAGTGCTGGACGATTTGCTGGAAGACATTGGGCTGGGCAACCGCATGGCATTCATTGTGGCGCGGCGGTTAATTCCTACTGAAGACAGCGACAAGGCCGATTTGAACGCGAAGCGCGAAGACTCCGCACTGGCGATCCGCGGCTCGGAAGGGTTGCTGATGACTTATGCCAAATGCTGCCACCCGATTCCCGGTGACCCGATTGTCGGTTATGTCAGCGCCGGCCGCGGCATGATCGTGCACACCGAGAGCTGCAACAACGTCGCAGAAATTCGCAACGACCCGAAAAAATATGTTTCGCTGCGCTGGGATCCGGGCGTGGAAGGGGAGTTTACGGTGGAGCTGCGCGTGGAAGTGGAACACCAGAGGGGCATCATCGCTACCATTGCCAACGCGGTAACCGGGAGTGAGGCCAACATCGAGAAGATGACCACCACCGACAAGGACGCCCAGTTCAGCACGGTCAACCTGACCTTCGCTGTACGCAACCGCATCCATCTTGCACGAGTAATGAAGCGCCTGCGCATTCTGAAATCGGTAACGCGCGTAACCCGCGTGAAGAACTGAAGGGGGCTCGTCGGGTCAGCGCTTCAGCTCTGATCCCATTTATCTGAGCAGGGTCAAATCGAGTGCAAAATTCTGCCCGGCCTCGATGATTGAGCGGTCAGAATCCGTCTGCAAATCCTGCATGAAGCTGCGGTCGATTTTTCCCCCGGTAATTTACTGAAATGCGTGGTTTTTAATCGAACCTGCCGGATTCCCGCCGCTGCGAAAATGACGGTATGATGACCCGCCTGTTAACCTGGCCCTGCCGCACTGGAGCTGATAATGACACTAACCCGGCCTGTTTCCCGTCTCTTTCCCCGCGTCTGGCCCGCCCTCGGCTTTGCGCTGCTCGCGGTATTGGCGCCCACCGCGTGGGCGCAATCTTCCCCGGCTTTCACTCCCGCCGAACAGGCGGCGTACCCAACCGACGGTTGGATTTCCAATGGCGGCAGTCTGAACAACCAGCGCTACTCGCCGCTGGACCAGATCAACAAGGAAAGCATCGCCGGCATGAAGGCGAAGTGGCGCGTTCACATGAACGGCTCCGGTGCCGGCCCTAACCATTCGGGCCAAGGCCAGCCGCTGGCGTATGACGGTGTGTTGTATGTCGGCACTGGCGAGAACGATGTATTTGCCATCGACGTCGACACCGGCGAATTCAACTGGGTCTATCAGGCGAATCTGGACCCCACGCGCGTGCAGGTTTGCTGCGGCTGGGTCAGCCGCGGTATCGGCATGGGCGATGGCCAGATTTATGTGGGCCAGCTTGACTCGAAACTGGTCGCGCTCAATCAGGAAACCGGCGCGGTCAACTGGGAAATCCAGGCTGAAGACCCCATGCTTGGTTACAGCATTACCGCCGCACCGCTGTATTACAACGGCATGGTGATTGTCGGTTTTGCCGGCGGCGAGCGCGCGGTGCGCGGCCGCATCAAGGCTTACGATGCGAAGACGGGCGCACTGAAGTGGACGTTTTACACGATCCCCGGTCCCGGCGAATTCGGTCACGACACCTGGCCACAAGACAACGACGCATGGCAGTACGGCGGGGCACCCATCTGGCAAACACCGGCGGTTGATCCCGAGTTGGGCCTGCTGTATTTCACCACCGGCAATGCCGGACCGGATTTGAATGGCAGTAACCGCGCCGGCGATAATCTCTTCACCGTGTCGATGGTTGCGCTGAACGTCGACACTGGCGAATACGCCTGGCACTTCCAGCAAGTGCACCACGACATCTGGGACTACGACAGCCCGAACCCGGTGATCCTGTTTGATACCGATGTGAACGGCGTGCCGCGCAAGGGCATCGCCGAAGTGTCCAAGTCCGGCTTCCTTTATATTGTGGATCGCATCACCGGCGAGCCACTGATCGGCATTGAAGAACGGGAAGTGCCGCAAGAACCCCGCAACGCTACCGCCGCCACCCAGCCCTGGCCAATCGGTGACTACGTCGTGCCGAACGAAATTGACCACGCGCCGGAAGGCTTCACGCTGGTGAACCAGGGCCGCATCTTCACGCCTTTCGCCACCGAGCCGGTGCTCTACAAGCCGCTCTCCGGGGTGAACTGGCCGCCAAGCGCGTACGACCCCGAAGGGCACTTGATGTACATCTGCGCCAACGACCGCATCGGTGGCGCCTCGCGCGAAGCGGAAAACGCGCCACCTACGCACACCGAAACCTGGCTCGGCGGCACCTTCAATCTCACCACCATTCCGGCACGCGGACTGTTTGTTGCCATGGATCTGTCTACGCACAAGATCGCGTGGAGCCAGCAGTGGAATGCCAGCTGCTCGGCCGGCTCACTCGTTACCGGCGGCGGCCTGATCGTGCACGGCCGCAACGACGGCCGTGTGGTTGCCCTCGACAAAGACGATGGCAGCAAGCTGTGGGAATTCCAGACGGATGCCGGCGTGAACGGCACCGCTTCCACCTTCATGCATGAAGGCAAACAATACATCGCGATCATCTCCGCCGGTTCCGTGTACGCCACCGGTGCGCACGGCGACAGCGTGTGGCTGTTTTCGCTGGACGGCGCGATAGAGCCGATTCCGTCCACAGCACTGCCTGTACAAACCGATTTGCGCCCGACGGGTACTGCCGCCATTGCTGCCGCCATGGAGCCGGTTGCAGGTTACACCGCCGACATTGAGAGCGGCCGCACCATTTACACCACGGTTTGCACCACCTGTCATGGCCCCGACGGCAAAGGCGGGCATCAAGGCGGCGTGCCCTTGATCGGGAAAGAACTCACGCTCAGTCACATCATGACGATGGCCACCTATGGTCGCAACACGATGCCTGGCTTTGCGGCCGCGTTCACGCGCGAGCAGTTTCAGGATGTGGGGACTTTCATTCTGGATGACATGAAGATCAACGAAGTGCCAACGGAATAAATCGCGCAAATATCCGATTTACTTCTAAAATGCGGGCATGCCTGCCTCCGCCGACACGCCCGTTGAGCAAC
>CAMDML010000099.1 GCA_945902215.1 Klebsiella pneumoniae
CACCACCATGAAAGCGAGGTGTTTGCGTGCGAGCTGTGCAAGTACCTGCAGACCGAGCACCAAGTCGGCAACTACAACAGCCTGATGCTGGTCGCCCCGCCGCATTTCCTGGGCGAATTACGCCAGCATCTGAGCAAGGAATGTCAGCATGTCCTTGGTAAAACCGTGAACAAGGATCTGTTACGCGCGGACTCCAAAGAGATCATCGCCCACTTGGTTTGAACAGGGACGCCTTGCCGCTGGCGCCGATCAATGCGCTGCGCTTGCCCATGGGGTAATTCCTTTCTGCTAACCCAAATGATCCGGGTTGATACGCCCGGTATCGATGATGTAGCCGGAATTGATGGCACTGAGTGAAGTCGTACCGCTGCCGCGCATGCAGATCGCAAACTCACGGTTCAACAGATCGATCACGCGTTCAACGCCAGCCTGCCCAAAAGCACCGAGACCCCAGCAGTAAGGCCGGCCGATACCGACAGCAGAAGCCCCGAGTGCAAGGGCCTTGAACACATCCGTGCCACGGCGAATACCACCATCGACCATCACCGGAATGCGGCCGTTCACAGCGGCGACAACTTCGGACAGACACTCGATGGTGCCGCGGCCGGTATCCGTGGCGCGACCACCGTGGTTGGAAACGATCACCCCATCGGCGCCGGCAGCTACTGCAGCCTCAGCGTCTTCGGCCACTTCAATGCCTTTGACCATGACATTCATCGAGGTCGCGTCTTTCATGCGGCGGATCACGGCCCAAGTCATGGTTGGATCGACCAGGCCGCCGGGCGCCAGACCTTCCAGCATCGGTTTCTGCTGGCCGGGGTAATGGCAATCTTCACAAAACCGGTCATCCTCGCGCCCAAGCAGCGTTTGGGTTTCCACATTGCGGCCACCGGGCAGATCCACGGTGAAACAGACGGTGGTACACCCAGCGCGTTCAGCGCGCTGCAACATTGCCACGGTGTTGTCCCACACGTTGGTGGAATAGAGCTGGAACCACAGCGGTTGGCCGCCACGTGCTGCCATCACGTCTTCAATCGTGTCGGAAGCCTGGGTGGAAATGATCATGTGGGTATTTTTTGCAGCAGAGGCACGTGCGGCACCGGATTCAGCATCCTTGTGAAAGGCACCACAACTGCCGATGGGGCTCAGGGTGATTGGCGAGTCAGCAACGGCACCCAGCAAATTGATCTTGGTATCGATCTGCGCCACATCGACGAGGCGGCGCGGACGGATCAAATAGCGGCTATACCCCATCTGGTTGGAGTGCAGGGTCAGGTCACTGTCCACCCCGGAAGCCAGATAACCGAAATGCGCTGGCGGTACGTTCTCGCGCGCAATCGCTTCCATCTCGAATACGTTGATAACTTCAGAGGGATCTTTCAGACGCTGGCCGAGGGTTTCCTCGACTTCGGCGGCGAAGGCTTCGTAGCGCGTCAGCAGCGGACTGGCGGCAAGGAATTGCAGAAACTGACGACGATACTGAAATGGATGGCGTGACATGGAAGCCCCTGGGGTTCGATTGTTCTTGTTAGATGGTGTGAGCGCAGCTTGCCACGCCGAAGCTTTAGCGTAGGCGGGCGGACTTTAACCAGAACTCCAGCCTTTTGGAAGTCTCGGCCTTCTGATCAAGATCTTTCCAGCTATAACTGGCGCTCAATTCCGGATGTTTGCGGTAACCACGTTTTTCCCAGAAACGGTCGAGCGGTTCGTATTCAGCCGGGCGCAGCGGATGCTCTGGCGGCCGCACCACGGAGCAGAAACTGGTCCAGGCAAACCCGCCAAGACTCTGTGCATATGCCTCGCGTTCCTCAAAGAAACGCACCCCTATGCCCTGGCCACGATACTCAGGCCGGAGCACCGATTCTGCACAATAAAAAATCTGCGCAGGATCATAGCCCTGTTCCACAAATGGACGCTTGAACGCGTCTTCGGCAAACGCCAGTGGAATGCCGGTGGCACAACCCACCACTTCATCACCAGCAAACGCGACAACCACTACTGCTTGTGGACAGCGCACGTAGGTTTGCAGGTACGTCTGCTCGTACGCCATGGTGCCATCGTAGAGGTAGGGAAAATCACGGAATACGGCGATTCGCAGCCGGGCCACTGTTGCAAGATAGTCGCCGAGTTGCGCGCCGCTGAAACGACGGATGGTTACCGGTGCTGAGGTCACGCGGATGCAGTTTCCTGTGCGGTAAAAGCGGGCCTGAAGGAGCGCAATTGTAAGGGTTTTGCCCTGCCCGGAAGCTAATTTCGCAAGCAATGTGATATATCAGGTGCTTGCCTTGACTTGCATGCAAGCGCAGGGCTATAAGAATCGCTTTCCCCAAAAAAAACACTGCAATCGTGACCACTTACCGCCATTTTCTCCTCGCACTGCTACTGGCCTGCCCGGCCTTGTTTGCTCAGGCGGATTTACGCCTGCCCAATGCGGCCATGAACCGCGATCTCGACACGGTGCGCGCACTGCTCGCAGAAGGTCTGGCCCCTGACACCCATGGCGCTTATGACACCCCCGCCCTGCATTGGCTGGTCCGTGTAGGCGAAGTGGACACCGTACGGCTCTTGCTGGACGCTGGTGCCGACCCGAACGGTCTCACCGGTCTCGGGGTGAGTCCGGTCAGTCTCGCCGTGGAAAACGGCAGCACTGCGTTGACTACCCTCCTGCTTGAACATGGCGCCAATGCCAACGAAATCCTGCCGAGCGGCGAAAGTGTGCTGATGTCTGCAGCCGCTGTTGGCGTTACTGATCTGGCCGCCACGCTGCTCGACCACGGTGCTGTCGTCGATTTCCGGGATGCTGAATATGGCCAAAGTTCGTTGATGATTGCCGCGCGCGAAGGTTACAGCGGCATTGTCGCCCTCTTACTCGAGCACCGCGCCGATCCCAACGCCAGCACCAAAATTGGCGCCACACCTGCCTTTGTTGCACCCAACTCGGTACCGGGTTTCGGTTTTGGCATGGGTATCATCCGTGGTGGCACGCCAAAAGACCGCGGCCGCCGCGAACCAACGCCCGGTGGTATGACACCGCTGCTCTATGCCGCGCGCCACAACCACATCGACATTGCCCAACAGTTGCTCAACGCTGGCGCCGACCTCAATGCGAAAGAAGCCAACGGCATCTGGCCGCTCTTGATGGCGATCTCCAACAACAATATGCCGATGGCGCATTTCCTCCTCGAACAAAAACAAGGAGGAGGCGCCCTGCTGAACGCTCAAGACTGGTACGGCCGCAGCCCGATCTGGGAAGCAGTCAATGTGCGCAACCTCTATATGCATAATTCAACCTTCGTCAACGGTGTCGACCGTGCGCCGGTACTTGAACTCATCAAGGCACTTATCGACGCTGGCGCCGACCTCAACGTCCGCACAAAAGAAACCCCACCGGTGCGTCAACATCTGCTGGCAATCACCGGCACCCTGGAATGGGTAGACTTCACGGGTCAGACACCCTTCCTTGCCGCCGCACTCGCGGGTGATGTGACCGTGATGAAACTGTTGCTTGAGCACGGCGCCGATCCGACCATTCATACGTTCGAAGGCACGTCACCGTTGATGGCCGCTGCCGGGGTGAACTGGGTGTATGCGCAAACCTGGACCGAAAGCCCCGAGCAATTATTGGACGCAGTGAAATTGTGCTTCGAACTCGGCATGGATGTGAATCAGCGTAACTCGATGGGCGTCACCGCCCTGATGGGTGCCGCCAATCGCGGCTCCGACGCCATCATCCGCTTCCTTGTCGACAACGGTGCGGATTTGACTGCGCTCGACAACGAGAACCGTTCCGCACTCGTCTGGGCCAAGGGGGTATTTCTGGCCACGCATCCTGCCGAGTCCAAACCGTCCTCAATGGCGCTGCTTGCCGAACTGCTCACCGCCCAAGGCAAAGAGGTCCGCTGATGTTGCGCCGTGTTTTCAGATTTACGTCCTCCTTCGCGCTTGCTGCCGCAAACGCTATGGCGGGACAGGCCGCCTTTGCCCAGGAACTGCCCGCGCTGCTTGAAGACTATTGTGTCAAATGCCACAACTCCGAAGACTGGGCTGGCAGCCTCGATCTCGCAGGGGTGAACTACGCGCAAGTTGCAACCAATGCCGATATCTGGGAGCAGGTCATCCGCAAGGTGAAGTCCGGCATGATGCCGCCCGGTGGTGAAGAGCGTCCGGAGCGCGCAGTAGCCGATGCCTTCGCGCATGAACTGGAAGCGCGGCTTGATGCCAGCGTGGAATCCTTGCCCGCAGCACCCGCACTGCACCGCCTGAACCGCAACGAATACGCCAATGCCATTCGTGACATCTTCGGTATGGACATCGACGCGTCCGCACTCTTGCCGCAGGATGATGCCAGCGAAGGTTTCGACAACATTGCCTCCGGACTCGGCATTTCGCCAGCGTTAATCCAGGGCTACACCTCCGCAGCAATGAAGATCAGCCGCTGGGTTGTGGGCGACATGACCACTACTGAATCCGCGCACGCGTACCAGGCACCTGCTGACCTTGCGCAAGACCGGCATCTCGAAGGCATGCCGCTGGGCACCCGCGGTGGCCTGAAGGTGAAACACAATTTTCCGCTCGACGCCGAGTACTCGTTCAGCGTGCGCGGCGGTTTCGGCCGCAATCCGAGCACGCGCACTATTGTCACGCTCGACGGCCAGCAACTTGGCGTGGAAGACCTGCGCTCATTCCGCCTGCCAGTGACTGCGGGTGAACATGAGCTGACCGTGGCCATTGTTGATGTGAAACGTCCTGCCGGGGTCAACGACATCTATTCTGCCTACAGCGTTCAGGGTGCAATCGACACGGTGGAAATCACCGGCCCTTTCAGCGCCACCGGTCCCGGCAACACGGCAAGCCGCGAACGTATTTTCAGTTGTTACCCGCAGAGCAACGACGAGGAACGCAGTTGTGCCGAACGCATTGCCGTGAACATAGCCACGCAAGCTTTCCGTACGCCAGTAACCATCGCTGAACTCGAACCGGTGATGGACTTCTATGAACAAGGGCGGCAGCAAGGTGATTTCGAAAGCGGCATTCAAGAAGCAATGTCACGCATTTTGCTCGACCCGCGCTACCTGTTCCGCTTCGAGGAAGAGCCGGCAGACGTTGCCCCGGGCGCGCCTTACCGTATCAGCGATCTGGAACTGGCGACGCGCTTGTCGTTCTTCCTGTGGAGCAGCGTGCCGGATAACGAACTACTCAATCTTGCTGCACAAAACCAGCTGCACAATGCCAACGTGATGCGCGCGCAGGTGTTGCGCATGCTGGACGATCCGAAAGCGCAGGCTCTGGTCGACAACTTTGCCGGACAGTGGCTCTATTTGCGCGAACTCGGCAGTGTGACCCCGGAAGCGCCCGCGTTTGATGAAAACCTGCGCCAAGCGTTCATCGAAGAAACGGAATTGTTGGTTGCCAACGTCATCGCCGAAGACCGGCCGGTGACTGAGCTGCTGGATGCCGACTACACCTTCCTCAACGAACGGCTCGCGCGCCACTACGGTATCGCCAACGTGCGCGGCTCCTATTTCCGCAAGGTGCAATTGCCTGCCGACAGTCCACGCCGTGGCTTGCTTGGGCACGGCAGCATTCTGACCGTGACTTCCACTGCGAGCCGCACTTCTCCTGTTATCCGTGGCAGCTGGATTCTGGAAAACCTGCTAAGTGCGCCGGTGCCCGCGCCGCCGCCCGGCGTAGAAACCAATCTTGATGGCGATGGCGTGACAGTGCTGACTACTTCAGTGCGCGAACGTCTCGAAGCGCATCGCACGAACCCGACTTGTTCTGCCTGCCACAAAGTGATCGACCCGGTGGGTTTTGCCCTGGAGAACTTTGATTCGATCGGTGCGTGGCGCGAATACGACGGCGACTCCCCGGTGGATGCAAGCGGCGTACTGGTGGATGGCACGCCTGTAGCCAGCCCGGGTGATTTGCGTGCAGCACTGCTGGATCGCTCCGAACTGTTCGTTACCACCTTGACCGAAAAGCTGCTGACCTATGCGCTCGGCCGGGCCGTGGAGTAACATGAC
>CAMDML010000100.1 GCA_945902215.1 Klebsiella pneumoniae
TGTTCGGCGCAAAACGTCACCCCAAGTCGTCCCCACAAGCTTTAACTGGAATTCTCGTGTGTGTCAGCACTGCGTCAGACTAGACACTGCAAGCTTTCCTCTTCTCATTTCGTTCACCTTCCAGAACCTGCGCAGAGCTTGACATCCACGGGAACCGCAGCAATTCCTGAGAGGGAGGGCCGGGGATGAAAGTTTGCGCAGCCCGTCCGCGAGCGGCGCACTTTGCGGGGTTGCGTCCCCGCAAGGGTCAAGTTGTGCACTGAAGTCGACCGCCAGGAGGGCGGAGCAAACTTACATCCCCGGCCAAGCCCTCCCAACTAAAGCCAAGCAACAAGTTCAACCCGAGTGGATGTCCAGAACGCTAGAACACCCTGCTAGAATGCCAACCATGATCATCGTCCGCTATCTGACCAAGCAAGTACTACAAACCACAGCCGCGCTGACCTTCATCCTGTTGATCGTCGTCGTGCTGGGCCGCCTGTTGCAGTATCTGGCACAAGCCTCAGCCGGTGAGCTCGACCCCGGCGTCCTCGCGCTGCTGATGGGGTACCGCATCCCCGACTTCCTGCAACTGATACTTCCCCTCGCACTGCTGTTGGGCACACTGCTGGCGTATGGCCGCATGTACGCCGACAGCGAAATGACCGTGCTGACCGCCTGTGGTTTCAGCTCCGCGCGCTTGCTGCGTATCACCCTGGTGCCGGCCGTGGGTATTGCACTGTTGGTGGCGTTTCTGGCGCTGTGGCTGACCCCGCGCGGGCTGGTGAATACGGCAACGCTGATGGAAGCCCAGAAGAATCTCAACGAGTTCGATGTAATGGTGCCGGGCCTGTTCCAGAACATTTCGGGCGGGGCGCGCACTACCTATGCTGAATCCATCACCGGTACTGACATGAACCAGGTCTTCATGTATCAGACCGAAGGAAATCGCGTCATCTATGCTCAATCCGCCACGCCCATCGAAGACGAAAATGATGGGCGCTTCATCCTGTTCCGCAATGGCATGTTAATGGAAGGACAGGCGGGCACCGACAATTTCGAGATGAGCAGTTTTGGCGAGCTGGGAGTGCGCCTGCCGCAGCGCGATCTTGGTTTCGAGGTTGTGCTTGATGAGCAGGCCATGGAGAGCAGCGCACTGCTGCAGTCTGGGGAGTCCGCACAGATTGCGGAATTGCAATGGCGCTTGTCGCTGGTGTTGCTGATTCCGGTGCTGGCGTTGCTGGCGGTGCCGCTGAGCAAGGTCAGTCCACGCGAGGGCCGGTTTGCGCGACTGGTGCCGGCGATCATCCTTTATATGCTCTATTTCGGGCTGCTGTTGGTGGCGCGCGACAAGCTGGCGGAAGGCACCCTGTCTCCCGTGCTCGGCCTCTGGTGGGTGCATGCCTTGTTCGCGCTGCTCGGCTGGGCGCTGTTCAGTGGCCGCTTGCCGCCATTGCCTGTGCTGAGAGTTCGCCATGCGTAGACTCGACCACTATATAGGCCGCAGTGTGCTGCTGGCGATGGCGTTGGTACTGCTCGTGCTCGGCGGCCTCGATTTTTTGTTCACTGTGTTTGAAGAGTTAAGTGAGACCGAAGGGCAGTACACGGCAGTCGCCGCGCTGTATTACGTGCTGCTGGTGTTCCCGCGCCATATCCACGACCTGTTGCCGATGACGGCGCTGATCGGCGCACTGGTCGGCCTCGGTCTGCTCGCGGCCGGCAACGAACTGGTGGCGTTGCAGGCGGCTGGAATCTCCCGTGGACGCATTGTATTCGCGGTGATGAAGCCGGCCGTGTTGGTGATCGGGCTTGGCTTGCTGTTGGGTGAAGTGGTGGCACCTCCGCTTGAAATGCGCGCTGAAGTGTACCGGGCGCTCGCCAATGGTGAACAGGTGGCCTTGTCGCGTTACGGGCATTGGGAGCGCGACGGTTCCGCGTTCATGCACTTCAATGCAATTGAACCCGAAGGCATTTTGTACGGCGTCAGCATCTTTGTGTTCGACGACAAGCAACGCATGGTGCGCACTGTCACTGCCGAACGTGCGCGTTATCTTGATGGTTCCACATTGCAGGCACGCGATAGCAGTGTGCAGGCAGGACTTGTGCAGCGCGAACTGATCGCGTCCGAAACCGGCAGTGAGATTGATGCGCCGGCGGCAAGCTACTGGGTGCTGGAAAATGGTTCGGAGTTGGTGTTCACGCATGAAGCCGGTGGGGTGGAAGGAACACGCCATGATTTCACGGTGCAAGGCTGGGATCTGGATTTGACGCCGGATTTGCTGCAGGTGCTGATTGTCGCTCCTGACAACATGGCAATTTCTGACCTTTATCGCTACGCCCAACGTTTCGAACGCCAGGGACAGGATGCGGATAGTTACTATCTGTCCTTTTGGAAAAAACTGCTGCAGCCGGTGACGACCGCCGTGCTGGTGTTGCTCGCCATTTCTTTCATCTTTGGCCCGCTGCGGCAGGCAACGATGGGCTCGCGGGTCTTCACCGCGATCAGCTTCGGCCTCGTGTTCACCATTCTGCAGAATCTGGTGCACTCAATGAGTCTGGTTTACCAGTTCGCACCGCTCGGCGCAGTGTTGTTGCCGCTCTTGCTGTGCGCGGGACTGGGCTTATATCTGCTGCGCCGGGCCGCCTGACGGCCGGAATAACTATTCCTGCAAGGCCGCCCGTTTTGCCAGAATGAACTGTTTGATTGCATTCGCATCGTTTTCATTAAGGAAGGCGCCAAGGTTCGGCATGCCTAATCCGGTGAAAGCGCCTTCACGCACAATATTCTGGAAAATAGCGTAAGTAGCGGGTGCTGCATAACGCAAGTCAGCAAGTGCGCCGCCACTGGCTGCGTTGCGACCATGACACATCGCGCAGCGTTGGCCATACAGATCAGCACCCAGTGCCTGCACCGCTTCGTTGTTGTCGAAGGGGATCGCTGTTAGTTCCGGCAGCGCTTGGCCTGCCACCGGCACAATGTTGGTGTCACCACCGAGTACGAAGGTCCACAGCCTGCCTTCCGGTTTGTATTCGCCGGTGAAGTTCGCGCCGAACAAAGCCGTTGCGCCACCCCAGCCCGCGAGCACCGAAAGATATTGTTTGCCGTCCAGTTCAAAGGTGATTGGCGGCGCCATCACTGCAACGCCCAGATCCACATCCCAGACTTTCTCGCCCTTGTCGGCGGTATACGCATACAAATGACCGTCGCCTGCGCCCTGGAACACCAGGTTGCCAGCGGTGGTCAGCGTGCCGCCGAGTGAAGCGATGGGATAGTTCACTTGCCAGCGCGGTGCGTTGGTTAGCGGGTCCCACGCCAACAGTGCGCCGGGTGATTGTGGCGCGGGGCCACCGCCGGGCGCATATTGATCCTGAGGACGTTGTTCGATGCCTGCGGTGCTGCCGAAGGGTAGGCCGGTGTTCCATGTGCCGGGTTTGTATTGATAGTTGGGGTCCATAACATAGTTGAAGCGGCTGCCTTGCTGGCTCGGCAGATAAACGAGGCCCGTAATCGGGCTGAACGACATCGGCTGCCAGTTGTGCGCTCCGCCGGGGCCGGGTGACACGACAGAGATCGCATCCAGATAACGCGCTTGCGGCGTTTCGATTGGCCTTCCTGTTTCCATGCTGACACCACTGGCCCACGTCACTTCGGCGTAGGGCTGGGCGGACAAGAGTTCACCGGTGAGTCGATCAAGTATGTAGAAGAAACCGTTCTTTGGCGCTTGCATGATGACCTTGCGCTCAACGCCGCCAATGACCAGTTCGGCCTGCATCAAGCCTTGCACGGCAGTGTAGTCCCAGTTGTCAGCAGGTGTTGTTTGGTAGTGCCACACGACGCGACCGGTGTCGACATTCAAAGCGACAATGGAGGAGAGAAATAAATTGTCGCCTTCGCCGTTGCTGCGGATCTCGTGGCTCCATGGAGAACCGTTGCCGGTGCCGATGTATACCAGGCGCGCTTCGGGATCGTAAATGATCGAGTCCCACGCGGTGCCGCCTCCACCCACATCCCACCAGTTACCGGCCCAGCTGCGCGCGGCGAATTCCATGTCGGGATTCTCGAAGCCGTCAGCCGGATTACCGGGCACAACCCAGAAGCGCCACGCTTCTGCGCCGGTGTTCGCATCGTAGGCTGTTACATAGCCGCGCACACCAAGTTCGGAGCCGCCGTTGCCGATCAATACTTTGCCGTCGGCAATGCGCGGTGCGCCGGTGATTGTGTAGGGTCGTTCAGGGTCGGTAGTTTGCACCGACCAGACTTCTGTTCCTGTTTTTGCTTCAAGTGCAATCAAGCGCCCGTCGATGGTGCCGATGTAAACCTTGTCTTCATACAGCGCAACGCCGCGATTCACGACGTCACAGCAAGCCTTCCAGCCAAGACTCTTGTCGACTTGCGGATCGTAGTCCCACAGCACTGCTCCAGTGCGCGCATCCAGTGCGAACACACTGCTCCACGGGCGCGTGGCGTAGAGAATGCCGTCCTTGACCAGCGGGGTTGCTTCTAGTCCGCGGTAAGAATCAGTATCAAAGGTCCATGCCACGCCGAGTTCCGCTACGTTGGTGGCGTTGATCTGGTTCATGGGGCTGAATCTGGTTTCGGCGTAATCATGGCCGTAGGTGAGCCACTCACTTGAAGTGGCGCCTTCGTTCAATGCGGCGGCAGTTTGGGCTTGCGTGAAACTGCAAGTGGTCAGACTGAGCAGCAGGCCGGCAAAGCGGAATGAGTTGCGTGCACGCATGGGTTAAGCCTTCTGGTGTTGTTATTAATGCAGGTTCAATGTGGAAGCTGGATGATCTGACTGCGGGATACGCGATCAGGCAGCGTGCGTTGCTGTGGTTCGGTGAGCATACAGAAGTAGCCGAGGCCCACTACGAGCAGAGCAAAGGGTGCCGTAACAAAACGCAGCAGTGTCTGCAGCCATGTGATGGGTGAACCATCGGCATTTTGCACTTTGATGCGCCAGGCTTGCATGCCAAGTGTCTGGCCGCTGTTGGTCCAGAACCAGCCGAAAAACAGGAAGGCGCTGCCGAGCATCGTGGCAAATAATGTATATTGATGCAGCGGGGTGAGTTCTACCAGTACGCCGTTGGAGGTACGCGCTTCGTCGATGCCAAAGGCTGACATCACCACGAAGCCAACGATGATCCAGATGGCGAAAACCAGAAAGCTGTCGTACATCATGGCAGCGAGGCGGCGCCAGAGCGGAGCGGGGGAAGTGTCTGACATGGAATGGGTTGTCGAGTTGAATGTGGGGGGATTCTACTACTGGATAGAGGGCTGGACATCCACTGGATTGGTATTTGCGTTTGGCTTCAGTGGGGGAGGGCCGAGGCTGTGCTGCCTTTGGGGGGATAGGGCGGATTTGCCGCGAGGGGAAAAACCCGGTGCCCACCGGCGCAGGCGGAAGGCCGCCAGCACCGGAGGTCAGCCACTCCGCTTTGCTGCGTGGCGTTCAGCCGAGCAAAAAGCGCTCGCCTGAACCAGGGTTTTTAGTTACTCGCGGCAAATCCGCCCT
>CAMDML010000101.1 GCA_945902215.1 Klebsiella pneumoniae
CTGTTTCCAGCAGATCGCTGAGGCTCTTCTGCAGATCGATATTCAGTTCAACAGTACGTTGCGCCAGCTGTTCGACAGCGATCGCGCGGCGGCGCAGCTCGGCATCCTGCTCGCGCTCGTATTTCTGCAAATGCGCAACAAAAGCGATCTGCTCAGCAAGCGCGGCTTTGAGTACGCCGAGCTGCGGCCATGCACGGATGCGGTCCATCAGCGCCAGCAGTTGTGTTTCACTCCAGCGCGGCAACCACTTGCGGTACAGTGCTGCGCGATACTGCTGATCCACTTCTTGCTGCGCACCAAAACCACTACCGCCTGAAATGCGGTAATTGGCCGTGCAGGCCGTGATGTGGACAAAATCGGAGTGCTGCAGCGCCTGCAGCCAGAAATCCCAGTCTTCGTAAAAATCGAAACGGGTGTCGAAGCGACAGCCGACATCGATGAGCTTGCGCGCAAACAATGCGGCATGGATCGGGATGTAGTTTTCTACCATCAGGCGGGTGGCGTCGAAGGGCTGTGCAAAACTGGATTCGTTGCTGGTGCCGGTGCCGTCGACGGTGCGAACCGCGCTGTAAGCTACCAATCCTTCTGGCCCAGCCGCTTGCAAGGCCTGCACGAGATTGGCGATGTGCGGCGGATCAAGCCAGTCGTCGTCATCAAGAAACAGACAGTAGCTTCCAGTGGCGGCAAGTAGCGCGGTGTTGGCGGTACCCGAGCGGCCGGGGGCCTCCGTGTTATCGAGCCAGCGCATGTGGCGCGCGCTTGAACTGGCTGGCAGAGCGGCTGAATGATCAGCACCGCCGTCATTGACGATCAGAATTTCAAGCGCGGGCCAAGTCTGTTGCATCACCGACTGTACGGCCTGCAGCAACAGATCCTTGCGGTCTTTGGTGCGGATCAGCATGGAAACAAGGGGCGTTGCGCTCATGGCGGCGACTTTAGCCCGAAACCGGGATGCTTTGCAGGCGGACTGACAATACCTCGCCGATGAAATCCAGGAACAAGGTGTCGAGGGAGCTGTTGAAATGCTGCTCCTTGATACTGCCGATCAACAGCAGCGGCAAGCCGTAATGTTTCAGCACGGCGCTGTCCTCAGGTAGATGCAGCGGCACAATGGCAGCAGACACAATCGGCGCACTTTGCCCCGGAAACAACAACTGCTGCTGCACCTGATTCAGTGCGCCGCAATAAGTGCGCTTCTTGGCGAACAGTTCGCCAAGCGCCGCACGCACACTCGTCGTTGCCAAGCGGATGATGCCGCTTTCAGCTACTGGAGCATCGGAGACGAACACGAGGGCGGAGGCGCTGGCGTCGAAGTCCACGCGCAGTCGTTCAGCCATCAGCGCGAGGACCCCAGCAAAGGTGGTGCTGCGCAGGATCTCGAGTACCACGAGGCGGGTCTTTTCAAACAGGTTGTCGTTGTTGCGGGCGTTGCTGATGAATTCATGGATCTGGTCCTGCAGGTTGCCCTGGCGCTCACGGAACACGGCTACCTGGCGTTCAAGCAGTGAGATCGCCTTGCCGCTTTCGTGCGGAATGCTCAGCTCAAGCAGCAGGTCCTGATGGCCATGAAAAAAAGCAGGATGCTTGCGCAGCCAGGCGGCTACTAAAGCATCATCCATTGGCGCAGTCTTGGCATCTGCGGCAAGCGCGTCCTGCGAACTGTTCCCTGTGGGTACTGTCATGCTTCTACCATTTTATAGTTGGCGATGTACTGTTGTTAGTGGTGTATTGGGCTTCGCAGTTAAAGCAGAACATGACCTTCAAACACAGTGGCAGTCGGACCAGTCATCCACACCGGGGCATTGCCGCCTGCCCAGCGGATGCGCAATGAGCCGCCGCGGGTCAACACTTCAACCTCTTCGGCCAGCAAGCCGCGTAGTCTGCCCGCAACCACTGCAGCGCAAGCGCCGGTGCCGCAGGTCAGGGTTTCGCCCGTGCCACGTTCGAACACGCGTAGCCGGATTGTACCGGCATCAAGCACCTGCATAAAACCGGCATTTACGCGCTCGGGGAAACGCGGGTGGTGTTCAATTTGCGGTCCCAGTGTGGCTACGGGTGCATTGTCCACATCGGTGACCACCTGCACGGCGTGCGGGTTGCCCATCGACACGGCTGAAATCTCGATCGTGCGGCCAGCCACCTCGAGCGGATAGATCACAGTCAGGGCGGGTGCCTGGAAGGGGATTTCGGCGGGCACCAAGCGCGGCGGACCCATGTCCACAGTCACAAGGCCGTTGTCTTCAAGGCGGGTGCCAATGGTGCCGCGCGCCATGTCGAAGGTGAATTCACGTTTGAGGGACAGCGCCTTGTCCATCACAAAGCGGGTGACGCAGCGTGCGCCGTTGCCGCAGTGTTCTACTTCGCCACCGTCGGCGTTGAAGATGCGGTACGCAAAATCACAGCCGGTTTTTGTGGTTGGTTCAACAATCAGCAACTGGTCGAAGCCAATGCCGGTTTGCCGGTGCGACCACAGCCGCACTAGTTCCTGGGTTAGCGTAACGCGCTGGTGCACTAGGTCGAGCACCATGAAGTCGTTGCCGAGGCCGTACATTTTGGTGAAGCGCAGGATCATGGCGGCATCAACTCAGGATGGTTTCCAGCGCGAGCTGGTCAGCATAGGTTTCGCGGCGGCGCACAAGCGCATGCCGCGCGCCATCCACCATCACTTCGGCGGCGCGGTTGCGCGTGTTGTAGTTGGAGCTCATCGCAAAGCAGTAAGCGCCGGCCGAACACACCGCCAGCAGGTCCCCCGGTGCCAGCGCCAACAGGCGGTTGCGGCCGAGAAAGTCGGCGGACTCGCATACCGGGCCAACAAGGTCCCACACTTTGGGCAATAGCCCTGCGTCAGGCTGTACAACAGAAATGATGTTCATGACGGCTTGATACAGAGCCGGGCGGATGATGTCGTTCATTGCACCATCAATCACCGCGAAATTTTTCGTGCCATTTTCTTTGAGGTATTCGACGCGTGTCAGCATTACGCCGGCGTTGGCAACAATCGCACGGCCGGGTTCGAACATCAGCGTCAAGGGCCTGTTGCCGATGCGGGCCAGCACCGCCTGCATATAATCCTGTGGTGAGGGCGGTGTTTCGTCGTTGTATTGCACGCCAAGGCCGCCGCCGAGATCGAGGTGTTTGATGGTGATGCCTGCGGCTTGCAGCGTGTCGATTAGCGCGAGTACGCGGTCGAGCGCATCGAGAATTGGGGTCATGGTGGTGAGCTGCGAGCCGATGTGGCAGTCAACCCCGGCAATGGCTATGCCGGGCAGGGTGCGCGCCTTGCGGTAGAAGGCCGGGGCTTCTTCAATGGCCACGCCGAACTTGTTGTCTTTGAGGCCGGTGGATATATAAGGATGCGTTTTTGCATCCACATCGGGATTCACGCGCAGCGAGATCGTTGCGGTTTTTCCCAGCGCGGTAGCCACGGCGGACAGCCGCTCAAGTTCCGGCCAGGATTCCACGTTGAAGCAGTGGATACCGACTTCCAGTGCACGGCGCATTTCGGCGGCGGTTTTGCCAACGCCGGAAAAAATGATTTTGCCCGGATCCCCGCCCGCAGCCAGCACGCGCTCGAGTTCGCCGCCGGACACAATGTCGAAGCCGGCACCGAGCCGCGCCAGCACGTTCAGCACGGCGAGGTTGGAGTTGGCTTTTACGGCGTAGCAAATCAGATGTGGCCGCGAACCCAGCGGTTCCCGGAACCCAAGAAAGCGCTGTTCCAGATGCGCGCGCGAATACACGAAGCAGGGGGTGCCGTACTGGCGGGCAATGTCCGAGAGCGGTACTGCTTCGGCATGAAGCTGGTTGTTGCGGTAGGTAAAGGCGTTCATGCAGGGCTCAAGGCTGTTGGGCGGCGGGGGCCGGTGGCTGCAGCGGACCTTTCTGGCCACAGCCAGCCAAGGCGATACTGCTCAACAGCAGGATTAGCAGCAGTTTTTTCATGGCCTTCCCCGACATCAATAAAGGGCGCGATTATACCGGGATTCACTGGGGCCGGCGTAACTCCAGTCACTGGGAGGGCTTGGTGTGGTTTGCTTTGATTTTGTGTTCTGGATGCCCACTGGTTCATATGTTGCTTCTAGATTCAGCGCTCAAGGGCCGAGGCTGTGCTGGCTTTGGGGGGATAGGGGCTGTCTGTCGCGGGGGGCGCAAAACCGGTGTCCTCCGGCGCAGGCGCAACGGCGCCAGCACCGGACGCCAGCCACTCCGCTTTGCTGCGTGGCGTTCAGCCGAGCAAAAGACGCTCGGCTGAACCCGGTTTTGCTTGAGGCGCGACAGACGCCGTTGAATCCCCCCAAAGCCAGCACAGCCTCGGCCCTTTATTGAATCTTGCGCGCGTTCTGTGGGCGTCAGTGCAACTGGACTTCAAACAACAGCAAAACTGACAGCCACCTGAACTAATGCTTGGAGAGGCTGGGACCGGTAGTGCGTTGCAGGGACGTGTGAGGGCCATGGATGGCCCGAGTCGAAGTGCACAGGGAAGTGCGTCTACGGTCCCAGCAATGCACTACCGGTCCCAGCCTCGTGCGCTGAAGCTAAATGTGGATGTCCAGACCCGGACTAAAGCCAAGCAACACGTTCAACCCAAGTGAGTGTCCAGAACCGGAATCTCCAGAACCGGAAAGCCGTGCCCAGAGACCCAGTAAATCCCACAACAGCAAAAGGTTCCCCAACCCCGCCAATTCACGCTACGCTGGCATCCTAGTTCAGCACAGACCCAGCACCCCACCATGACCGACGCCGAATTCCTCGCCACCTACAAAGCCACCCTTGTTCATATCGAAGAATGTATCGAAGCCGCGATTGTGGAGCACGATGCCGACA
>CAMDML010000102.1 GCA_945902215.1 Klebsiella pneumoniae
TTGGGTGGTTTGACACCAGCAGCTTATGCGAAGCAGTTGGCAATGAAAGCAGTTAACATCAACCCCGGACTCTAAAGCCAAGTGCTACTGAAGATGGGGGGACGTCGACCCTAGGGTAGTTCACTCAATATTTTGAATCTGTTCCCGCATCTGTTCAATCAGCACCTTGAGCTCCACCGCATCAAAAGTCGTAGATGTAACAATGGCCTTGGAGCAGATCGTATTGGCCTCCCGGTTTAGCTCCTGCATCAGAAAATCGAGCCGGCGCCCAACCTGGCCGCTCTGGTTGAGGGTCCGTAGTACTTCCTTTATATGGGTGTCGAGGCGGTCGACTTCTTCGTGGATGTCGGCTTTCTGGGTGATCAGGACAATTTCCTGTTCAATTCGTGTAGGTTCTACCTGAAGCTGCAGGTCTATGAACTGGGCTTTGATGCGCTCGGCCTGAGCGGCGAGGATTGTGGGCAGGTTGCTTCGGATGTTGGCGACGATGGTGCTGACCGCTTTGAGCCGGTCTTCGGTCAACTGTTTGAGCTGGCCCCCTTCCCTTTCGCGCTGTTCCTGCAGGGCTTTGAGTGTTTGGGTGAACAGGGCGAGGGATTTTTCCTCGATTAGTTTGGTATCCTGCTCGCGCTCGATGACAATGCCGGGCCAGCGCAGAATGTCGAGCGAATTGAACGGTGCGCAGTCCGGAATTTTGGCCTTGATGTGCGAGGTGGTTGCATACAGCTGGCTCAGCAAGGCTTCGTTGATGCTGATGTTGGCATCCGGGTTCACGGTACCGAGAAACTTGAGGCCTGCTTCGACTTTGCCGCGCTGTACTACGCCGCGCAGTTGTTCGCGCAAGCTTCCTTCAAGATGACGCAGGCTTTCGGGCAGGCGGAACGAAGGTTCGAGATAGCGGTGATTGACCGAGCGAATTTCCCAGACGAGCGTGCCCCATGGATGGTCGGACTGCTGGCGGGCGAAGGCGGTCATGCTGCTGGTCATTGTGCGGTACTCATGTGGCGGATGGCGGCAGGACTATAGCGGATTTATTTGACAGAGGTAATAGAAGTGGCAGTACAACGACCCAGCGGACGCGCCCCGAACGAAATGCGCAAAGTGATTTTGACCCGCCGCTACACCAAGCATGCCGAAGGTTCGGTGCTTGTGGAGTTTGGTGATACCAAGGTGATCTGTACGGCGAGCGTGGATTCAAGCGTGCCGCGTTTTCTGAAAGGCACGGGTCAAGGTTGGATCACGGCGGAGTACGGCATGTTGCCCCGTTCAACCGGTTCACGCATGGAGCGTGAGGCTGCCAAAGGCGGGCAGAGCGGACGCACGCAAGAAATCCAGCGTTTGATCGGTCGTGCCTTGCGTGCGGCAGTTGATTTGAAACAGCTCGGCGAACATACGATCAAAGTGGATTGCGATGTGATTCAGGCCGATGGCGGTACACGCACGGCGAGTATCACCGGTGGTTGTGTCGCATTGGCAGACGCGATAAATTTTTTGGTGAGCAGCGGCAAGTTGGCGCAAAGTCCGCTGCGCAAGATGATCGCCTCGGTGTCGGTTGGTATTTGTAAAGGTGAGCCAGTACTTGATCTTGATTATATCGAAGACTCCAGTGCTGAAACCGACATGAATGTGGTGATGACGAGCACCGGTGGTTTTATTGAAGTGCAGGGCACCGGTGAGGATGGAGATTTCAGCCAGGCGCAACTCAATGCGATGCTGGCGTTGGCGCAGCATGGAATAGCGCAGCTCATTACTGCGCAACAAGCTGCGCTGGCTCAAGGCTGATTCAGCGTGCAGCAAGCTACATTGGCGGCATAATACGAACGTGAAAGTCATGTTGAACTATCAAAAACAATTTTTGGACTTCGTGATCAACAAGCAGATCCTGCGCTTTGGTGATTTCACCTTGAAGTCGGGGCGGCAGAGTCCGTACTTCTTTAATGCGGGCTTGTTCAACACCGGGCATGCGCTGGCTTTCCTCGGGCGCAGTTATGCCTCAGCCATTCGCCATGCTGATATTCCGTATGACGTATTGTTCGGTCCGGCCTACAAAGGCATACCGCTTGTGGCGGCGGCCAGCGTTGCATTGTCAGAACATTTCGCTCAGGATGTGCCGTACTGTTTTAACCGCAAGGAAGCCAAAGATCACGGCGAAGGCGGCACTATTGTGGGTGCGCCGCTGGCTGGACGGGTGCTGGTGATTGACGATGTAATCACCGCCGGCACCGCGATTCGGGAAGTCATGACGCTGATCAAACAGGCGGGCGCTGAAGCTGCAGGAGTTGTCGTTGCACTGGACCGGGAAGAACGCGGCCAGGGCGAGCTTTCCGCCATTGGTGAGATTCGGCAACAATATGGAATCCCTGTCACCAGCATTATCAGCCTGGGGCAGATCATCCACTATCTTGAGAACACCGGTAATCCGGAACTGGCAAACTATCTGCCACAGTTGAGAACGTATCAGGAACGTTATGGCATCAAGACTCCTTAACAGTTCGCCTGCGGCTTCCTTGCCGCTGAAGGCTCTGGCCTTTCTCGTCATTCTTGCTGGCTTCGCGCACGAAGCTGCGGCGGACACCTATCGCTATACTACCGACCGCGGTCAGATAGTCGTCGGCACCACGGTTCCTCCGCAGTTCGTCAAGAATGGTTATGAGGTTATGAACGACCGGGGTCAGGTGATCCGGGTTGTGGCACGCGCGCCAACGGCAGCAGAACTTGTGGCGCTGGACGCAGATCGGGAGCGCGTGGAGGCCGAGGAAGCGGCAACGCGTGAGCAACTGAATACTGACAATCTGCTGCTGCGACTCTACCGCTCACCAGACGAGATTGCCCGTAAACGGGATGAGAGGCTGAACTTGATTGAAAGCCAGATCATTGCGATGGCAGCGAGCCTCTCCAAGGCTCAGACAGAAACAGCGCGGTTGCAGGAAGTGGTTGATAACTACATCAAGGGAGGCGCCGAGGTGCCGGTAACCACACAGGAGAATCTGCGGGTGCAGCAATCCGAGCTCGAGCGCTTGACGGCGCAACAAACGCGGCTGGAAACAGATCGTGCTACTGCGGTGGCCGAAGCCGACCGCGACATGAAACGGCTGGCGGAGTTATTGGGGCTTCCGGAAGATACCGAGACTGAGTAACTGCCACTGCTCCTGCAGGTTGGCGGTTGGCGGCTGTCGAAAATCGGTGCGCACATACTGACTGATGCGCCCTTCCATGAACGCCAGCAGCATGCCCGCCGTGCTGGTTCCCGTCACCGTCGTGCGCAAACCTTCCTTCACTTCTGCCTCACGCAAAATTTGCCTGAGCTGCGTTTCGAGCCGATCGAAGATCTGGCTGACACGCACGCGCAGCCGCTCGTTTTCACCGGAAAGCGCATCGCCGTTGAGAACACGGGAAATGCCGGGGTTTTTCTCCGCAAAGCCCAACACCAGGATCAGGATTTTTTCACACTGTGCCAACGCCGGTTCAGGTTCGGCCACAATGCGGGTGATGCGGGTGAACAGGGTTTCTTCAATAAAAGCGATCAGGCCTTCGAACATGCGGGCCTTGCTGGGGAAATGCCGGTAAAGCGCGGCTTCTGACACCCCTACCTGCGCTGCGAGTGCGGCGGTGGTGATGCGGCCGCCGGGATTGTCCTGCAGCATGCTAGCCAGCACTTGCAGTATTTGTTCCCTGCGCTGTCCCCGTTCCCGTGCCATACGCGCCTCCGTTGGTGATGTGTCTCTAACCGTTCAGATGCTTGTTGGTAATCTGGGTGCCAATACCTTTATCGGTAAATACTTCCAGCAATACTGCGTGTGGAATGCGGCCATCGATAATCTGCGCACTGGTTACGCCGGAATTCACGGCATCGAGGGCGCAGTTGATCTTCGGCAACATGCCGCCGTAAATCGTGCCGTCGGCAATCATGGCGTTCACTTGCGCGGTGTTCAGGCCTGTGACCACTTCCCCGGCCTTGTTCTGCACACCGGCAATATTGGTGAGCAGGATCAGTTTTTCAGCGCCGACCAGCGCGGCCACTTTGCCCGCCACGATGTCAGCATTGATGTTGTACGACTGGCCGGTGGCATCGAACCCGATTGGCGCAATCACCGGAATGAAGTCGCTCTGCTTCATCATGTGGATGATGGCCGGGTTGATCGACTCCACTTCGCCCACATGCCCAATGTCGATGATTTCGGGCGCTTCCATCTCGGGAGTCTTGCGGGTGATGGTCATCTTGCGCGCGCGGATGAAGTCGCCGTCCTTGCCGGTAATGCCAATCGCCTTGCCGCCGTTCTTGCTCAACAGGCTCACGATCTGTTTGTTGACGAGGCCGCCCAGCACCATCTCAACGACATCCATCGTCGCGTTGTCGGTCACCCGCATGCCGTCGACAAAGCGGGACTGAATGTCGAGCTTCTTCAGCAGCTCGCCAATTTGC
>CAMDML010000103.1 GCA_945902215.1 Klebsiella pneumoniae
GCGCCGTTCGCCTGAAATTCACCGGGTCCACTCACCCGGTTTGTTGCGCGGTAACCCAGACGCTGCAAATAGTCGACGAGATCGGCGGCACCCAAATGCGCACCAGCATACAACTCAACTGGGCGCGCATAGAGGCGCGCGGGCAGCGCCCACTGCAGTGCTTCAAAGTCACGGCGAATCTCATGATCGATCCATGCGAACCACGCGCCGCCGGCCACAAGGCCGCCGAGAAACAGTGCAGCCAGAACAGGCAGCCAGCGACGTCTGCTTTTGCCCGGCTTGCGTTTGGTGACACGGGGAGGGGAGGTGTTGTTTTTGCGGGGGGACTTGAGTTGCGCCATAGGGCGGCATTATCGCCTATTTGATTGGGGGGGGTAGCCAGCGGCTTCGTTGAAACGTGAGGTGTCGGCATAGAGCGGCCAGATCGCCTCGACGGGCTGGTCGAATTCCCATTGCCAGGTCTGGCTGTGCAGTTTGCTCAACCCATATCGTCCGGTAGGTTATTGAAATCGCATGCATTTTCTGGGCGCAAGCCATGAAACCCGCGGTAATGTCGCTGAATCAGGGGCAGTTCCCGGTCGACGTCACCCGAGGGGTGGAATATCCCCAGGGAACGCAGCTCTTTGTGTTCGGCATCTATGACGGCCATATGAATAGGCACCCCAGCGCCGCACGCTATGCGGTAAAAGCCTGTGTGCCACCGGCCCACCTTTTTACGGGTACCCTCAGGGGAAATGCAAATGATCAAAGCCGGGTTTTGGGCAAAGGCTGCAATGAGGTCGGCGACCCGGTTATGGGCATTGCTGCGATTGACGGGAATGCCGCCCATCCAGCGCATCAAGCCGCCAAAGGGAAACCGGAACAGGGTATGCTTGCCGATCCAGCGCGCATCCAGTTTCAGGGTCAGCATGGCGGCCACCAACAACAGGAAGTCCCAGTTGCTGGTATGGGGGGCGCCAATAAAGACAAAGGGCGGGGTCATCTGGTCGTTTCCCTCTACTCGCCAGCCACAGGCTCGTAAGGCTCCCTTGGCCAGGGTGCGGAGGGCCGGAGTAAGGACCGGAGTAGTGAAAATGCTGCTCATTGTGGGGGGAGTATACGTGGCCCCTGCCAAACCCGGAACGCCGCGAGATAGGGCTTGCTTCAACGGGGGATACTGGTTTACTTTGGAACACTATTTGCAAGCGAAAAAAGCCATTTTAGGCCTGCGAATTTTCACTTATTTTCAATTCGCCAGCCATTAACCAAGTAACTAACAAGCCAATAAAAAATTACCAAAGCTAACCCAAAAACCGTCACTAACTTTTTCACTAACTAACTGAGAATCGGGAGTTGTTATGGCAACTTTGAACGTTAATGGTCAAACCGTGGATATCGGGGACATCGATCCCTCCACCCCCTTGCTGTGGGCCTTGCGCGACACGCTCGGGCTGGTCGGCACCAAGTACGGCTGTGGTATCGCCCAGTGCGGCGCCTGCACCGTTCATCTGAACGGCGCGCCGGTGCGTTCCTGCCAGATCCCGGTTGGCAACCTGACCAATGAAGCAATCACCACCATTGAAGGCCTTGCCGGTGCCGATGGCACCCTCACCGCCGTGCAACAGGCTTGGGTCGACGAAGACGTGCCACAGTGTGGTTACTGCCAGTCTGGCCAGATCATGAGCGCCACTGCGCTGCTCCGTAACAACCCCAATCCGACTGACGCCGACATCGATGCGGCCATGTCGGGCAACCTCTGCCGTTGCGCGACGTACACACGTATCCGCCGCGCCATTCATACGGCGGCCGGCAACAGCACCGCGTTCTACAACGCAGCAGACGTCAAAGGAGCACTGGTATGAACATGAAGACCTTTAATCTTCCCCCGGAACTGCCTGGCTTCTTTCAGGAAATCGTTAATGGTGTGGAACAGGGTGTGGCACAGGGTGTGGCAACAAGTATCCTGAAGCCGGAAGTAAACCGCCGCAGCTTCCTGAAATTTACCGGCCTCGTCGGCGGTGGTCTCGCCCTCGGTGGCTTCGGCGTAATGAGCAGCAACAAAGCTTTCGCGCAGCCCCCTGCGCCGCCGACCACGGCAAACCCAAGCCCCTACATACAGATCAGGGCCGATGGTCGTGTCACCATCTTCTCGAAAAACCCCGAGTGCGGCCAAGGCATCAAGAACGGCTTGCCGCTGATCATTGCTGAAGAGCTCGATTGCGCCTGGACCGACGTTGATGTCGAACAAGCAGACGTTGATGCGGCCAAGTACGGCGCCAACCAGTTTGCCGGTGGTTCGCTGTCCACACCAATGAACTGGATGACGATGCGCCAAGTCGGCGCCACCGGGCGCGCAATGATTGTTGCCGCCGCATCAGCACAACTGGACATACCGGTTGCCGAGCTGAGCACTGCCGATACGAAAGTACTGCATGCCACATCCGGCCGTGAGTGGCCTTACAGTGAATTCGCCGACCGCGCTGCGACAATGCCAGTTCCCGAACTCACGACACTGACACTGAAAACGCAGGATCAATTCAAGCTGCTCGGCCGTCGCTTCACCGGCGTCGATAACGTCAAGATTGTCACCGGCAAGCCGCTGTTCGGCGCCGACACAATGTTGCCCGACATGGTTTACGCCACGTATACCAAGAGCCCGCAGATTGGCGGCAAAGCAGTGTCCTTCAATGAAGCGCACATCAAGTCCATGCCGGGCGTAATTGATGCCTTCATTATCGACCCCTTCCTGGATGCCCGCTTCTTCAGCCCTGCCAACGGCAGCCACTTTGGTGGCATCGCAATTGTGGCCAGCAACACCTGGGCAGCGATCAGAGCCAAGCGTGAACTCGACGTTGAGTGGGACACCTCCGCTGCGGAAACCGCAACGTGGGGCGATCTCGTTGCGCGCGCCACTGCCGCTGCAGAACAAGATGGTGACCCGATTATGGTCAACGTCGGTCCTCCTGGCCCGAACGCGACTCGCGCGCCTGCCGACCGCGGCGATGCACCTGCTGCGCTGGCGAGTGCTGCGAAAGTAATCTCCGCGTTCTATGAATATCCGTACGTATCGCACGCGCAGCTTGAACCGGAAACGACCACCGCCCTGTTCAAGGACGGCAAGATCGAAATCTGGGCCCCCGCGCAAATTCCGCAGGGTGGCGAAGGCGGTGCTGCTGTTATAACTGGCGTTGAGCCAGTCAATTCAACGCTGCACATGACCCGTATCGGCGGTGGCTTCGGTCGCAAGCTTGCCAATGACTTCGTGTTTGAAGCCACGGCGATTGCGAAACGCATGGAAGGCCGTCCGGTAAAACTGCAGTGGACCCGTGAAGACGACATGATGCATGACTACTTCCGTCCCGGCGGTTTCCATTCCTTCAAGGCAGGTCTCGATGCCAGCGGCAACATGGTCGCCTTCCAGGATCATTTCTTCAGCATGACCGGCAATGGCACAGGTCCGATGACCAGCGCAGATCTGTCGCCGAACGTGTTCCCGATGGATGTGGCGCCGAATCTCAAGCTGACCCAAACCTTCTTCCAGAACGGCATCCCCACCGGCCCGATGCGCGCACCGGGTTCCAACGCGCTGGCGTTTCCCTTCCAGAGCTTCATGCACGAAATGGCGGTGGCTGCCGGCAAGGACCATGTCCAGTTCCTGCTGGATACGCTCGGTGGTGAAGGTCCGGCAGAAAATCCGCAGGGCATGCACAAAGGTCGTGCTGCCAACGTCATCAGAACCGCAGCCGAGCGCTCTGGCTGGGGCAAAGAGATGCCGGCTGGCCGCGCTCTGGGCCTGTCCTTCTACTTCTGTCACTCCGGTTATGTTGCGCAGGTTGCTGATGTTGAAGTGCGCGCGAACAAGGAAGTCAGAGTTCACAAGGTGTGGGCTGTGGCCGACTTTGGTTTCATCCACAATCTCAATGGTGCCGAGAATCAGCTCGAAGGCGGTATCGTCGATGGCTTGAGCCAGTTGTTCAACGCGAAGATCACCTTCACCAATGGTGTGATTGAGCAGCGCAACTTCCATCAGTATCCCTTACTGCGTATGCCGCAGACTCCGGAACTGGATACCTACTTCATACCGGGGACTGAATTCCCGCCGTCAGGTGGTGGCGAGCCGTCCATGCCACCGCTGCTTGCTGCCGTAACCAACGCCATCTTCAATGCCTCCGGCGAACGCATCCGCAAGATGCCGCTCTCCGAACTGGGCTACAAGTTAGTTTGATTCATGAACGTGCACTCATAATAAAAGGGCCGAAAGGCCCTTTTTTATGCCTGTGTAAAAGCGCCACTAAAGAACAGTGCGGCTTTGCGGCGTTGGCTCTCGTGGCGAGGCACAAGAAACTGCGCTTGGCCATAGACGGCAGTATGC
>CAMDML010000104.1 GCA_945902215.1 Klebsiella pneumoniae
TTGATGCCCGCGTGATTGGCCGTACGGCACCTTCGGCCAGCGGCAACAAGCTGACATTGCATCACCAAAAACAGGTGTTCAACTACAGTTAAACAGCAGATGGAGACAGACTCAAATGCGAGCCTGTCCCCGGGTACTACCAGTGCAAAATGGAGCAAGCATGAAACATTACGCATAAAGCGCGCGCACAACGCGCGCGATGATGGATGCTGCTGTGCGCAGCTGTTGTGCATCCACCGCGTATGACAGACGCACACATTGCTGGGTGTGGTCCCACACATCAGGCAGCCCAAGAAAACAATTTTCACCAGGAATAACCAGCACTCCGGCTTCCTTCAGGAGCTCATGCAAACGCGCCGAGCTGACCGGCAGGCCACGAAACCACAACCACAGAAAAAATGCACCTTCCGGCTGATGCATGCGATACGGCAGATTGCCAAGTTCGCGGCGCAGGCAGTCAAGCGCTACATCAAGTTTTTGCTTGTACCAGGGTTGGATGGTGTTGCGACACAGCGGCAGCAGTTCTCCCGAACGCAACAGACTCGACAGCAGCGCGGGCCCGGCGTTACCGCTGGCCAGATTCAGAATTGTGTTGGCGCTGGCAAAGGCCTGAACCAGCTCCGGGCTCGCCACGATAAATCCGCTGCGCAGTCCGGGCAGGCCCAACTTGGACAAACTCAGCAGGAGAATGACGTTGTCACTCCAGTAGGCATCTGGCGCGCCGAATTCGATACCAGGGAAAGGTGCGCCGTACGCAGCATCAATGATGAACGGTATGCCACGCGCGCGCGCGAGGGTATCAAGCCGCTGCAGTTCAGCTGAGCTCAGCATGTTGCCACTCGGGTTGGTCGGACGCGAAACGCAGAGTGCGGCGACATCAGCATCAATGTCAAAATTTGCAAAGTCGACGCGGTATTTGAAGAGGTTGTCAGGCAGGAGTTCGAGCAAGGGTCTGCTGGAACGGAAAAAGGGTTCGCCGAGGCCGACATCGGTATAACCAAGGTATTCGGGCACCAGCGGGAAACGGATCACGCCCTGCGTTCCATCTGCCTCCTCTCCAGCCAGCATATTGGCTAAAATCGAGAAGGCCGACTGCCCACCGTTCGTTACCGCGATATTATCCGCAGCAACCTGCCAGCCATATTCCACACGCAGCAAGCCTGCAACTTGTGTACGCACATCCAGATCCCCCTGTGGCCCCTGATAACGGCCGAGCAGGGAAAAGGCCCGCTCTGGATCAGAAGCAATCTGTTGCAGATGAGATCGAAAAACCTGCTCGACCGCAGGAATGCGCGCAGGAGTACCTCCACCCATCATGATCAGATCCGGGTTGTGACGCAGCGCCGAACCCAAATCCTCCATCAACGCCACAATTCCGGAGCGTCCGGTATAACGTAGGCCAAAGCGGGATAATTTCAGCATGAGGTGTCACGCATGAAAGGAATGGACTGACAGTGAAGGCTGCACCCGCGCCGCTCGAAGGACCGGAACCTTGTCTGTGCAATTATTCTGCAAGTAGAGCAATAGTCAGTACATGAAATGGTGCCGTTGAGAGGAATCGAACCTCCGACCTACTGATTACGAATCAGTTGCTCTACCAACTGAGCTACAACGGCGTGTGTCTGGCGAAACGGCGCGTATTCTATCCGATAAATTGGCAAAGATAGCCTATTTTTTCCCGAGCCATTCGATCCTGGAGAGGTCACTGCGGCGGTCAGCTGCATTGCGTACTGAACCTGCCGCGCGCAAAACCTTCAGTCTGGCAAGATCGAGGTCCGCAACCAGTGTGGTTTCAACATTGGCGGTAGCTTCCGCGACGATCGCATCGTGCGGAAAGCCGATGTCAGACGGGGCAAACACGGCGGATTGCGCATACTGATTGTCGACACACGGGATTTCCGGAAGATTGCCGACGCTTCCAGCCAGCACAACATAGCATTCATTTTCAATGGCACGCGCCTGCGCGCAGAGCCGCACGCGCAAGTAACCACTCTTGCTGTCAGTCCAGAATGGAACGAACAGCATGTCGATATGCTGCTCACCAAGCAGGCGCGATAATTCCGGAAACTCGACGTCATAACACACCAGAATGCCAATGCGACCAAAGTCGGTATCGAAAGTGCGCAGCGCATGGCCGCCTTGCATCTGCCAGTCGCTAACCTCACCCGGTGTCATATGTAATTTGTACTGCACTTCCACCCGGCCATCGCGGCGGCACAGGCAACTCACGTTATAAAGTTTGCCGTTTTCCAGCAGGGGCATGGAACCGGCGATGATATTGATACGGTGGGACACTGCCATGCGCGCAATGGTTTTCACCAGATCCGGCGTTATACGCGCCAGCTCACGCATCGACTCCGCCTGCGGCAACTGCGGCCAAAGTCCGGTCAGCGGTACACTGAAAAATTCGGGGAACAAGGCAACATCGCACTTGTTGGAGGCCAGCGCCCTGGCGTGCAGTTCAACCTGCTGCAGGAAGTCGTCGGCAGAAACAAACGGGCGCATGCGCCACTGCACGCAACCCACGCGCGCCGTGGTTTTGTGGTTATTCGTCGGAATCGTGGCCATAACACCCTTCTGCTCGGATCAAGACGGTGCATTTTACGGGAATTTCCCCGATTGTGCTGCCAATGAATCCGCTTTAGCATGCCGGGTATACCCGCAGCTCACAGTACAGGAATCCAGATCCAATGCAGTCAACCGGCGCCCAGAATTCCGCCACTAACTCCGCCACTAACTCTGCAACTACCGCCACCGGAAACGCAGCCCCTTCCTTTCTGTTTAAACGCAGCCGTTTCCTGCCCACGCTGAATCTGACCGTCGAAGAATATGCACATCGCAATACTGGTGCCGTGCACTTTCATCTGGCGAGCGACAATCAGGAAAATGTGTTTCTGGTCGCATTGCGTACCGTGCCGATGGACTCGACCGGGGTTGCCCACATCCTGGAGCATACCGCCCTGTGTGGCAGCCGCCGCTTCCCGGTGCGCGACCCCTTCTTCATGATGATTCGCCGTTCGATGAACACCTTCATGAACGCGTTTACCAGCAGCGACTGGACCGCCTATCCTTTCGCCAGTCAGAACCGCAAGGACTTCAATAATCTGCTGGAGGTTTATCTCGATGCGGTGTTCTTCTCCAATTTGAATGAACTCGATTTCATGCAGGAAGGTCACCGGCTGGAATTCGCCGACAAGGACAACCCCGCCAGCGATCTGGAATACAAGGGTGTTGTGTTCAACGAAATGAAAGGCGCGATGAGCGCGCCGAACTCGTACATCTGGCAAGTGTTGAGCGCCCACCTGTTTCCAACGACCACCTACCATTACAACAGCGGCGGCGAGCCGGCCGACATTCCTAACCTGACCTACGCACAGCTCTGCCACTTCTACAAAACGCATTACCACCCGAGCAACGCCATATTCATGACCTATGGCGACATTCCGGCGCATGAGCATCAGATGAAGTTCGAAGCGCTCGCGCTACACGAATTCAACAAACTCGATGTGCACATCGCCGTTGGCGACGAGCAACGTTTCATCGCACCCAAAACTGTCGAAGCTCGCTATCCGCTTGATGAAGAAGATATCAATGAAAAGTCGCACGTTGTTGTCTCCTGGTTGCTTGGCAAGAGTACCGACCTTTCGGACATGTATAAGGCACAACTGCTGAGCGCTGTGTTGCTGGACAATAGTGCGAGTCCGCTGATGCAGGCGCTGGAAACCTCTGACCTCGGTCGCTCACCCTCCCCGCTCTGCGGCCTTGAAGATTCGTTCCGAGAAATGAGCTTTATTTGCGGTCTCGAAGGTTGCGGCACGGACAGTACGGCGGAGATTGAGGAACTGATACTCGGCACACTCCGTAAAGTAGCCAATGAGGGCATTGCGCAGGACAAGGTTGAAGCAGCGCTACACACCCTTGAACTGCATCAGCGCGAAATCAGCGGCGACTCTTATCCCTACGGTCTGCAACTAATTCTGTCGGCACTATCATCAGCGACCCATCGTGGTGATCCGATCGACCTGCTTGATATTGATCCTGTGCTGGACAAACTGAAGCAGGACATCAAGGACCCGCAATACATTCCCAATCTGATCCGTGCCTATCTGCTTGACA
>CAMDML010000105.1 GCA_945902215.1 Klebsiella pneumoniae
CCGCATCATGGACAAAATAATCGTCAGGGGCGCCCGCACGCACAACCTGAAAAACATCGACGTCACGATCCCGCGTGACAAGTTGGTTGTGATCACCGGATTGTCCGGCTCAGGCAAATCGTCCCTCGCCTTCGATACCCTGTACGCCGAAGGTCAACGCCGCTATGTAGAGTCACTGTCTACATACGCAAGACAGTTCCTGTCGATAATGGAAAAACCGGACATGGACCAGATCTCCGGACTGTCCCCCGCCATTTCCATCGAACAGAAGTCCACCTCGCACAACCCCCGCTCCACCGTTGGCACCATCACCGAAATTTACGATTACCTCAGATTGCTGTTCGCCCGCGTAGGCGACCCCTACTGTCCTGATCACAACAAGAAGCTTGAAGCGCAAACCGTCAGCCAGATGGTGGATCAAGTGCTCGCCCTGCCCGAAGGCACCGGCATGATGCTGTTAGCACCCGTGATCCGTGACCGCAAAGGCGAGCATCTGCACGTGTTCCATGAGCTGAAGACCAACGGTTTCATCCGCGCGCGCGTCGACGGCATCGTGGTTGAACTCGACTACCCACCAGAACTGGAGAAGAACAAGAAGCACACCATCGAAGTCGTTATCGACCGCTTCAAGGTGAGGCCCGACATGAGCCAGCGCCTGGCCGAGTCCTTCGAAACCGCGCTGCAAATTTCCAGCGGCATCGCTTTCGTCAGTTATATGGACAAGGACAGCGGCCCCGATCTGGTGTTCTCCTCCTTGTTCGCGTGTCCGGTGTGCGGCCACAGTATCGCCGAACTGGAGCCGCGCTTGTTTTCCTTCAATAATCCCGCCGGCGCCTGCGAAACATGCGATGGCTTGGGGTTGAAACAGTTTTTCGATGAAAAGCGTGTGGTCGTCGATGAAACGCTGTCGCTGGCCGAAGGCGCGATCCGCGGCTGGGACCGCCGCAACATCTATTATTTCCAAATGCTGAAATCGCTGGCCTCACATTACAAATTCCCGATAGATGAACCCTTCAATGAATTGCCGGCCAAGGTCCGCAAACTGATCCTGCATGGCAGCGGCACAGAACAGATCGCGTTTACCTATGTCAACGAGCGCGGCGAGAACATGAAGCGCAAGTCGCCTTTCGAAGGCATTTTGCCGAACATGGAGCGCCGTTACCGTGAAACCGATTCGCAGATGGTGCGTGAAGATCTGGCGAAATACCTCAGCTCGCAGAACTGTCCATCCTGCGAAGGCACGCGCCTGCGCCGGGATGCGCGCCACGTACTGATCGACAACAAGAATTTGCCCACCATCACCAACATGACCATCGGTGGCTCGGCCGAATATTTCGCTGCACTTTGCTTCAACGGAAAGAAGGCCAGCATCGCCGAAAAAATATTGAAGGAAATCCAGGACCGTCTGCGCTTTCTGGTGGACGTGGGCCTCAATTATCTGACCCTGAGCCGCAGTGCAGAGACCCTGTCCGGCGGTGAAGCGCAGCGCATCCGGCTCGCGAGCCAGATCGGCGCCGGCCTCGTTGGCGTGATGTATATCCTCGATGAACCGTCAATAGGCCTGCACCAGCGCGACAACGACCGATTGATCGGCACGCTGAAACACCTGCGCGACATCGGCAACACCGTGATCGTGGTTGAACATGATGAAGACGCCATTCGTTCCGCCGATCACGTGATCGACATCGGCCCTGGTGCGGGTATACACGGCGGCGAGATCGTGGCTCAGGGAACTCCTGAACAAATCATTCGCAGTTCGCGTTCCCTGACCGGCAAATATCTCTCTGGCAAGGAGCGCATCGAAATTCCGCAGAAGCGCCATCCGGTTGATCCGAAGAAGCAGCTCGTGCTGAAAGGCGCACGTGGCAACAACCTGAAAAATGTCACCCTGGAACTGCCGCTCGGCATCATGACCTGCGTTACCGGCGTGTCCGGTTCAGGCAAGTCCACGCTGATCAACAATACGCTGTACCCACTGGTCGCCACCGAACTCAATGGCGCCACCACGCTCGATGCCGCGCCGCACGACAGCCTGGAAGGACTCAAGCATCTCGACAAGGTTGTGGACATCGACCAAAGCCCGATCGGACGCACGCCGCGCTCCAACCCTGCTACATACACCGGCATCTTCACGCCAGTGCGCGAACTCTTTGCCGGCACCCAGGAATCGCGTTTGCGCGGCTACCAACCCGGCCGCTTCAGTTTCAACGTCAAGGGCGGCCGCTGCGAAGCTTGCCAGGGCGACGGTCTCGTGAAAGTGGAGATGCACTTCCTGCCTGACGTTTACGTAGGGTGCGACGTGTGCAAGAGCAAGCGCTACAACCGCGAAACACTCGAAGTGAAATACAAAGGCAAGAACATCTGTGAAGTGCTGGAGATGACCATCGAGGACGCGCGCGAATTTTTCGACCCGGTGCCGATGATAGCGCGCAAGCTGCAAACACTGATTGAGGTGGGCCTGTCGTACATCAAACTCGGGCAGGCGGCCACTACACTATCTGGTGGCGAAGCGCAGCGGGTGAAACTTGCCCGCGAGCTGTCCAAACGCGACACCGGCAGCACGCTCTACATTCTCGACGAACCCACCACCGGCCTGCACTTCCACGACACCAAGCAGTTGCTGAAAGTGCTGCACAAGCTGCGTGACGAGGGCAATACCATCGTCGTCATCGAACACAACCTCGACGTGATCAAAACTGCCGACTGGCTAATCGATCTTGGTCCCGAAGGTGGCGATGGTGGCGGTGAGATCATCGCTACGGGCACACCGGAGCAAATTGCAGCAATGCCACATTCGCACACCGGTCGCTATCTAAAGAAAACGCTCAAGAAGTAACAGGCTCCAGCATTTACTCCGGAACCCGCGCTGATCCTGGCATCCACGGGAATAACAGCAATTCCTGAGAGGGATGGCCGAGGATTTTTTTTGCGCAGCCCGGCGCACTTTGCCGGGTTACGTCCCGGCAGGGGTTAGGGTGAGCGCTGAAATTGCATACAACAGTAGCGAGCGAATACCAGGCTGCAACCACTAAGCTAGGGAAGGGTGTCGTCTTTCATCCTTGTTGTCTCCGCGCTTGCCCTGTTATTGTCGCTGGGCCTGCTCTTTTGGAGAGGCGCGGGGCGGGACTTTACTCTGAGGAATTACACTTTCCGATGAACCTCGACATTTGGCTGACCTTCGTGGTTTTGGAATTATTCCTGTGCCTGACACCGGGGCCCGCGGTGTTGTTCGTCACCGCCACCACCGCTGCACGCGGCCTGCGCGGCGGCTGGATCGCCACGGCGGGCATTCTCGCGAGCAACCTGATGTACTTCGTGATCTCCGGCACCGGTGTGGTCGCCGTGTTGCTGGCCTCGCCCACATTATTCAACGTGCTGCGCTGGGCTGGCAGTGCTTATCTGTTGTTGCTGGGCGCTACGATGGCACTCAGTGCGGCCACGAACACCCATCCAGAAACTGCCGAAGCCCCGGTCACCGGCGATATCTCTATTCTTCACGGCTTCATGATTCAGACGCTGAATCCGAAAGCCATCGCCTTTTTCGCGGCGCTGCTGCCGCAGTTTGTCGTACCTTCGGCGCCCATCCTGCCGCAGATGACAATCCTGACGGTGACCTCCGTTGTCGTGGAGGCCGGCGTTATGGCTTTGTACATCTGGCTGACACTGCGCTTCGGCAGACAGGCCGGAGAACGCGGCAAGTTGTGGTTCAAACGGATCGGTGGCGGCTTTCTGATCCTTGCAGCGGCACGGCTTGTGATCACCGGCTGATCCATCGACAATCCTGTTCCATGAAAGTCTCGCTCCCTTCCCTGCAGACCATCGACGCCC
>CAMDML010000106.1 GCA_945902215.1 Klebsiella pneumoniae
GGTTTCACTGACTCCGTACCAAGTGATGTAAACGAATGACACGGAGGTCAGATAGATAAAGAACGCCAGCGCCGACAGCATATAGGTGCAAAGATCAAAATAGATGCGCGGGTTGCCCAGAATGATTTTGTAGTTGCCGAATATGGTGCGCTTTGCGCCATGCTCGTCGGCCGGTTTGGTTTCCGGCAGGCGCCACCAAGTGAGCAGGAGCAACACGGCCGGGTAGAGTGTTAGCGCAGCAAAAATCCCTCGCCATGCAGTGAGCGCTAGTACGAGTGAGCCCATCAGGGGTGCAAGCAACGGTGCGATCAGCATGATCATGGTCACCGCCGACATACCCTTCGCGGTATCCTTGCCATACGTGTCACGGATCATCGCCGGAATCGTCACGGTTGCTGCGCTGCCGAGAAAACCCTGCAGTAACCGGAACAGCAGAAAGAGTGTGGCGTTGGGGCTCAGCGTCAGGAGCAGACTGGATATGGCAAAGCCGGCCAGACCGAACAGCGCCAGTGGCCGCCGCCCGTAGCGGTCGGAGAGGGGCCCGAACACCAGCATGCCCAAGCCGAAGCCGACCAGAAAGATACTAAGCGAATTCTGGATGGTGCTGATTTCGGTAGCAAAACCGGCAGCAATTTGTGGAATCGCGGGCAGGTACATGTCCACGGCAAGAGGGGGCAAGGCAGCAATCGCCGCCATCAGCGGCAGCGGCAATTTGTCCCGCAAGACATGTTTGGAATCGTCTGGTTGCAAGCGCTTATCTGTCATGTTATTTGCCAATCGCCATTTCCAGCCTGACAGAGGCGAAGAACTCGCCTTCACGCCGCTGGTCAGGAAGCAGTTTGTCCCAGCGGTAGGCGGGGGAAATTTCCATGAAGAGCCAGGGGCGAGCAATGCTGCGGCGGTAACGCGTGCCGACCTGATAACGGCTTACATAATCGTTTTCGGACAAACCACTCATGCTGACAAAATAGATCATGGCCACATCGTTGGCGTAACTGGACACATGGTTCAGCGAAGTCCCCCATTCGAGTCCGCCCAGATCCTCCTCCGCGCGTAATTCGTTGGACCAGCGTACCAGACTTGTTTCATTCAGCGCGTAGTCGAACTGGTACTGGGTGAAGGAACCATAACCCATGGCATCGATGAAATACACGGTTTCTGACAGACGGTGCAGTATGTTCTCAGAGAGTTCGTCTTCGTAACGGTAGCGCACACTGGTGCGCAGTTTCAGATTGGAGCGCAGCCCGATCCTGAAATCGAAGCGGTGATTGTCGCGATCGAGAATATTGTATTCGAGGTTGACGCGGGTACTCTGCGGTTCATTGAGCAGGTCGTTTTCGGTGTAATAGCTGGAACCCTCGCCTTTGTCTTCCGAGAAAATAAGACTGATGCGTTCGTTCACGCGCGGCAGATGCAGCCTGCCACGCAGTCGCACGCGCGGTTCGAATCCCTCGCCTTCGGTATAACGGATTTCCGTGCCAAAGCGCAGTGAGGAATACGCTGCCTCAAGGTCGCTGCGTTCCACGCCAAAGTAGCGGTCAACCCGTTCGGCCAGCGCATCGGCGCGGTTGGTTGTGTAGGCCTGAGTTCGATCGAGCCAGCCGAGTTCAAAGAAGCCTTCTTTCTCCAGCACGTCCTTGTCTTCCTCTGCAGCGGCGGCTGGAAAGGCGAGCAGGGCGCCCAGTGTCAAGACGAGAGCCGCACAGAAGAAGGCATGTGTCGCGTGCCAAGGTTGTTGCATGTGGTTTGTTTTCACTGGAGTCACTTGGAGTAATTATAGCCCGGTTATAGCAGTTTCCCGGTTCTCCCTATGTTGCCTGCCACACGTAGGGAGTAGGGCATGGCATCCTGGAGAACTGAACTTATGCGGCCAGAGTTAGCCAGCGCTGATGCAGGGCACGGCTCAGCGTCAGTTGTTCGGTCAGGGCAGCCAACGCAGGAGCGTCAACTCCTTGCCAGCGCAATTCTGGCGGGCTTGGAAATTCCATGTCCGTCACTACCGTGGTCAGGCGCTTGTTCAGCGGGAGCATGTGGCTGTGGCTGGCCACCAGTGCGTGAATGCGACTGGCCCCGCGGAATTTCATGTCGGCAATGCCGCTGCTGTTTTCCAGAATGCTTTCGATGGATGCGTACTTCTGCAGGATTTTCGCGGCAGTGGCATAACCTACGCCTGGAATGCCAGGGATGTTGTCCACCTTGTCGCCCGACAAGGCCAGCATGTCGGCAATCTGGTGTGGTCGCACGCCGAACTGTTGGTAAATGCCACGTTGATCCAGCAAGGTGCCACGGGCATAGTCCCACCAGTAGTCCTCTTCGCCAATGATCAACTGGGTCAGATCTTTGTCTGCACTGACCACGGTAATTGCAAAACCAGCTTTCCGATAACGTTCGGCCAGCGAGCCGATGATGTCATCAGCCTCGAAACGATCACTGCCGAATTCGGCAATGCCGACGGCGCGACTGAATTCGCGGCACAGCGCGAATTGTTGCTTGAGCGCATCCGGTGCCGGCTCACGGTTGGCCTTGTAGGCGGGAAAGAGCTGCTTGCGATAGGAGTCAGTTTGCGCAGAGTCGAAAGCGCAGGCCACATGACTGGGTTTCTTTTGTTGCAGCAGTTGGTAGAGAAAATCGCCGAAGCCGAATACAGCGTTGGCCGGTCGGCCGTCGCGGTCGGTGATAGTGGTTTCGAAGGTATGCCAGGCGCGAAAAATGTAGATGCTGGCGTCGATCAGGTAAACGCGGGGTAAAGACTTGTTGTTGAGTGACATGGGGCAATTCTAACTGATGGTGCTTTGCAGAACACTCGATTCTGGCATTGGCGCAGGTTCATTCCGGGACACTCGATTTTGGCATCAGCGCACGGGATCACCTGGGAGGTCTCCGCTCGTTCGCTTACGCTCCTCGCCGGAACCACCCAGTCGATCCCCTTCCAGTCTTGCGCGCGAGTGTTACTCCCGGCCACTGCAGGGTTGCAGTAAGATGCAAAGCCACGATGTACATCAAGGGGACAACATGGTCTGCAGTTTGAAGCCCGATAGCCATATCTTCGAACCGCGCGCGGGTGAGGCCCGCTGGTGGCAGGGCGATCCGGCCGCGTTGCGGGCCTGGCCAGTCACGCAGGCGCATCCGCACATCCATATCGAACATGGGCTATTGAATCGCGAGCAGTGCCAGCTTTTGATCGACTGTTTCGACCGCAACAGGGCCGCATGCGCGGCCATGACCGGATCAGCCTACTGGGACGGGCGTTACATCTGGTCCAATAGCCTGCCACGCGCCGAACTCAACGCTTTGCGTCTGATGCAGCAGGTGCGCCACTACAGCACCCTCAGGATTATGCAGCGTTTCGTGCCGGGCAAGATCGTGTATTCCGACACTGCGCAGCTCGTCTGCTGGCCGGAAGGTGTGGAACTCATCCCGCACACGGACAACATCAATCCCGATGGCTCGCCCAATACCACCGCACATCGCGCGTTTTCCTCGATCCTGTACCTGAATGATAGCTACGAGGGCGGCGAGACCTTCTTCCCGGGACACCAGCTTCGGCTCAGGCCGCGCGCGGGTACACTGGTATTATTC
>CAMDML010000107.1 GCA_945902215.1 Klebsiella pneumoniae
ACCTCGTACTTCAAGGACCAGGATGCGCTGTGGGTCAAGGTAGTTTCCCCTGACAGCGGTCCTCTCGGTCTTGGTGGTGCAACCACACTGCAGGTCAGCCGTTAAGCTGATGGAAGGCAAAGATTTCACGCGCCGCGCGCTGCTGCGCAGTATCGCTATGTTTGGAGTCGCCGCGGGTCCAGGCAGGGTTCTCGGCGCAACAAAGACTCACCGATTTTCCCCGGTAAAACGGGCTTTCGATGACCCGTATCTCGAGCTCGTACGCCTTTTGAAGGAAGCCTGCGAGATCGAACATGACCTCATGGTCCAGTACCTCTACAGTGCGTATGCACTCAAGCCCGAGTATGCGGAACTCGTCGGTGCTCCGGCGCCGAATGCGACGTCGCTGATGGGTGTCATCATCCAGGAGATGCAGCATTTACGTGGCGCGAATCGCTTGCTTGTGGAGCTCGGTGCCGCGCCGGTACTGACGCGCCAGGATTTTCCTTACGAGAACGACCTCTATCCATTCCCATTCGAAATGGCACCGCTGAGCTCGGTCAGCCTGGCCAAGTACACCTATTGCGAAGCCGATCCGGTGCGCCTTGGGCGTGTGCGGTCGGTCACCAGCGACTCGGTTTACCTGATCGACAAGATGCGGGCTACTCTCGGCGAAACCAAAATCTCGGCCAATCATGTCGGGAAACTCTACGATGCCGTCGTCGGCACGCTGGGCGAACTCAAGGACGCCGGGGAAGTGCAACTCGATTACGGCGCCTGGTTCCAGGAAATCGGCAATGTCAAAGCGGAAGGAGAGTTCGGCCACTTCAAGTTCTTTCATTCCCTCTATGAGGCGTCCCACCCACTGATCGCGGGCACCCCCGACATCTGGAACCTTTCACCTACGGATGAGCGGTACCCGAGCTATCAAGTACCCGTGAATCCAACGGCCTATGAGGGGCGTCCGACTACTATCGAGGATACGGACCTGCGGGCCCTGGCTTGGCTCGGCAACATGAACTACTGGTGCATGTTGTTGTTGCTGGATTCGGCCTACCGGCGCGATTCCAGGCCTGAGGCCGCACTGGCACAAGCGATCATGATGGGGCCGCTCAACTCCATTGCGCGGTACTTGCCGAGCAAAGGTTCCGCGGTGCCGTTCGACCCGATGAGCGTGGGCTTCAATCCTGGCATCAACGATGAATCGGGCAAGCGCATTACTCACCTGATGTTGCAAGAGACCCGTGACTTTGCCCGCTCGATTGAGCATTTGTTGCCGGGGGATTTCGATCTGCAAATCTACGATCAGTTGCTGACCGCGGTGTGATCGCGCTGCGGATGTGATTTGCGGTTGGTGCTGCTGTGTAGCATGAGCGCAAAGGGCAACCCGACATGGAAACCTCCTCAGTAGCTTCAGTGTATAGCTACTCGGTGTCTACTAAACTCGGGGCGATTCACCCTTTGATCTCGTATCCAATTATTCTTGATCCTCAGATTTTCTGGCTGAATTCCGAATCCAGACTAGACTGAAGTCGGGATTTTCTCATTGACACGGATTAGTTTATAAACGAATATCATGGACGAGTTCACGGTACACCATTACCTCACCTCGCAAGGCCAGGATGTGTTCAATCTCTGGCTGCAGGGTCTGCGAGACCTGAAGCAAAGGTATCCATCATCAAACGCGTCAACCGCGGGGCACAAGGAAACTTGGGGGACCACAAACCTTGCCGGGATGGCGTATGGGAACTGCGCTTTGGCAATGGGTACCGGGTTTATTGCGCACAACCTGGTTTGAACACCCTGCTGTTGCTGAATGGAGGCACCAAAGCCAGTCAACGCAAAGATATTGAGCGGGCTGTGCAGTATTGGAAGGATTGGAAACAGAGGAGCGATCATGGCGCGCACACATAGAGACCACGACGAAGCTATGGCCGAGATTTTTGCCGAAGACCCGGCTTTGGCCATGCACTTCTTGAATGACATTCTGCGCGACGGCACGCAGAAGGATTTGCTTATAGCTCTGCGGCAAATGACCAAGGCATTCGGCGGTGTTACCCGGATCGCGGAAGCCGCCAAGTTGAATCCAACGCAGCTCTATCGCACCTTATCGAAAGAAGGGAATCCGGAGTTGAAGAGTTTTACGGCGATCTTGAAGGCGATGGGGATGAGGTTGTCGGTAGCGCCGCTGGAAGTGCGAAAGGCGCGAGGGGCTACAAAGTGAATCGCGAAATCAAATTACGCTGAAGTCCTGTACAGTCAATGGATCGCCCCGCGGTGTGATGTAGCCTTATTCCTGCTTCAGCGTTGAGAGATAGCCAACCACATCCGCGCGAGTCTTGTCGTCCGGAATCAGCATCGGCATGAAGGTGCCCGGCACCATCGCCATGGGGCTCACCAGGAAATGGTCGAGGGTCTCCATGCTCCAGGTCAGTTTGGAGGCCTTTAGCGCATCCGAGTATTTGGCGAAATCAGGCTGGCTGCCAGCCTCGCGGCCGACAACCCCGATAAGATTGGGGCCCTCTACAGGACCTCCTGATTGCTGGACGGAATGGCAAACACTGCACATGGTGTGAAAGGTCGCCTTACCGTTTTCGATGTCCGGCACAGAGTCTGCTGTACATACGGCTGGGACTAAAATTGCGATGGCAACTGCAAAAAAACGCGGAAAAGCGGACATTAACATCTGACTCCAGCGGTCCGGTACCGGCATGGATGAATCTATGCCGCAGTGTAGCAAAATCTTCTTACGGCTGTGCCGTTTTCGCTTTTTTTTCAAGAAGTTCACGCATAACATCGCTTAGACGTGGCCATGAGTAAGCTGGTGCCTTCACACTTGTTCCAATAGGGGATAAAAACATGAAAATAATCTCGCGCGTGTCCAAACTCGGGTTAGCCCTGCCGGTGTGTTTCCTGCTGGGTGGCTACACTGGCGCTCAGGCCCAGGAAGCACTCTGGTCTGATCCCGCCACCTGGCCAAACCAGCAGGTGCCGGCCGCTGGCGAGCAGGTCACGATTGACAGTGGCAAGGAAGTGATTCTTGACGTGAGTCCTCCGGCACTCGGCGGTATCACGATCAGTGGCAAACTGACCTTTGCGGACAACGCCGACCTGGCACTGAGCACCGAGTGGATCATGGTGCACGGGGAGCTGCAGATTGGTACCGAAGCCAG